>CAYHRR010000439.1:0-3984 GCA_964358875.1 uncultured Planctomycetaceae bacterium
CTTCGCCGAGGCGATGACCATGGCCTACCACCGCTTCCACAAGGTGCCGACGCGCATCGTGCGCATCTTCAACACCTACGGACCGCGCATGCGCCTCAACGACGGACGCGCCTTGCCGGCTTTCATGACGCAAGCACTGCGCGGCGAGCCCGTGACGGTGTTCGGCGACGGCTCGCAGACGCGCTCGTTCTGCTACGTCGACGATTTGATCGAAGGCATCTACCGCTTGCTGCACTCGAGCGAGGTGTACCCGGTCAACATCGGTAACCCGAGCGAGATGACCATCGAACAGTTCGCGCAGCGCATCATCACGCTGACCGGCTCGCACTCGAAGATCGTCCACAAGGAACTGCCGACCGACGACCCGAAGGTGCGTCAGCCGGACATCACCAAGGCGCGCAAGCTCCTCGGTTGGGAGCCGCGCTACGACCTCGACACCGGGCTCGCCAAGACACTCGCGTACTTCCGCGAGCGGCTGGGCGTCTAGGCGCGCGCATGTGCGGCATCGTCGGAGCCGTGTCGCGCTCGGGCGCGGTGCTTCAAGGACTCGTCGAAGGTCTGCGCGTACTCGAATACCGCGGCTACGACAGTTGCGGCATCGCGGTCGCCGAAGGCGATCAGATTTCGATCCGGCGCAAGGTCGGTCGCTTGAGCGAGCTCGAAAAACTGCTCGCCGACGGTGCGCTGGCGCAGGCGCGCATCGGCGTCGGCCACACGCGTTGGGCGACGCACGGCAAACCGTCGGACGAAAACGCGCATCCGCACTCCGACGGCAGCGGCCGGCTCGCGCTCGTGCACAACGGGATCATCGAGAACTACCTCGAATTGCGCCGCGAATTGCAGGCCGAGGGCCGCGTGTTCACGAGCGAGACCGACACCGAAGTGCTGTCGCACTTGGTCGGTCGCGAACTGGCGCGCGGCGCCAAGTTGATCGACGCCGTGCGCGCGGCGCTCGCGCGCGTCCACGGCTACTACGCGATCGCGGTCATGGCGAACGGTGTGAACGGCGGGCTCGTCGGCGCGCGCCAAGGACCGCCGCTGGTCGCCGCGTTCACGGCCGACGGAGCCTACCTCGCCTCCGATGTGCTGGCGCTGCTCCCGTACACGCGCGACGTCGTGTACCTCGAAGACGGAGATGTCGTCGAGCTTGCACCGGGCTCGTTGGCGATCACGACCATCGACGCGCAGCCGGTCACGCGCCCCGTGCGGCACATCGAATGGGACGCCGAGCAAGCGACCAAGGGCGGTTTCGCGCACCACATGCTCAAGGAAATCCACGAGCAGCCCGACGTGCTCGCGCGCACGGCCTTCGACCGCATCGTGCACACGCAAGGCGATGTCGCTTTCGAACACGGCGATTGGAGCGACGCGAGATTGCGTGCACTCCAGCGTGTGCAGGTCGTCGCCTGCGGCACCGCGCTGCACGCGGGCTACGTCGCGCGCTACTTGATCGAAGGCCTCGCGCGAATTCCGGTCGACCTCGACTACGCGAGCGAGTTCCGCTATCGCGAGCCGCAACTCGTACCGGGCACCATGGCGCTGGCGATTTCGCAGTCGGGGGAAACCGCCGACACGCTCGCTGCTTTGCGCTTGGCGCGCAAGCTCGGCGCATGGCCGGTGTCGATTTGCAACGTGATCGGCTCGACCGTTGCGCGCGAAAGCGATGCGTCGATCCTGACCCACGCGGGTCCGGAGATCGGCGTCGCCAGCACCAAGGCCTTCGTTGCGCAAGTCGTCGCGAGCTTCCTGCTCGCCGTGCGCTTGGGGCGTGCACGCGGCGCGCTCGACGCAGCCCAGGGCCGCGAATTGCTCGATGAATTGCGGCGTTTGCGGCCGCGCATGGAGGCCTTGCTCGCGCCGGAGACGATCGAGTGCGTCGCCGCCATCGCGCTACGCCACAAAGACGCCAAGGGCTTCTTCTTCCTCGGCCGCGGCGTCAACTTCCCGATCGCACTCGAAGGCGCGCTCAAGCTGAAGGAGATCAGTTACGTGCACGCCGAGGGCTACGCGGCGGGGGAGATGAAGCACGGCCCGATCGCCTTGATCTCGCCGGGCATGCCGATCGTCGTGGTCAACTCACCGGGTCGTGTCGACGACAAGGTGCGCTCGAACATCGAGCAGGTGAAGGCGCGCGGCGGCCATGTGATTTGCGTCGGCTCCGACGAGGCGAGCCTCGAACTCGCCGACGAACACGTACGCGTGCCTGCGACGATCGAATGGCTCTCGCCGGTGCTCAACGTGATTCCGCTGCAGCTGCTCGCGTACCACCACGCACTCGCGCGCGGGTGCGACATCGACAAGCCCCGCAATCTCGCCAAGAGCGTGACGGTGGAGTAACCCGGACATGTCACGCATCCTGGTCACCGGCGGCGCCGGATTCATCGGCAGTCATGTGTGCGAGCGCTTGCTTGCGCGCGGCGACGACGTCGTCGTGCTCGACAACTTCAACGACTTCTACGACCCGGCGCTGAAGCGCGCGAACGCGGCGTTGCTCGTGCACGCGCGGATCGTCGAGGGTGACATCCGTGATCGCGCCTTGTGCGCGGAGTTGTTCGCCGAGCAAGATTTCGACGCCGTGATCCACCTCGCGGCGATGGCCGGCGTGCGACCCTCGGTCCAAGATCCGCTGCACTACGAAGACGTCAACGTGCGCGGCACCATGGTGTTGCTCGAAGAGCTCCGTCGTCGGCCGGCGACGCGCCTAGTGTTTGCGTCCTCATCGAGCGTGTACGGCGCGCGCGACAAGATGCCGTTCTCCGAGAACGACGACATTCCCTACCCGGTTTCGCCCTACGCCGCGACGAAACGCGCGGGCGAACTGATGTGCTACACGTACCACCACTTGTTCGGCGTCAAGGCCAGTTGCCTGCGCTTCTTCACCGTGTACGGACCGCGCCAGCGACCGGAAATGGCGATCGCCAAGTTCACGCGCGCGATCACCGACGGGACGCCGATCCCGTTCTACGGCGACGGTTCGACGCGGCGCGACTACACCTACGTCGACGACATCGTCGACGGCGTCATCGCCGCGCTCGAGCGCTGCTCGGGCTACCACATCTACAACCTCGGTGAGAGCGCGACGACCTCGCTTTCCGAGCTGGTCGAAGGTCTCGCGCGCAACGTGGGCAAGCCGGCGTTGCTCGATCGCCAGCCGCTGCAAGCCGGCGATGTGCCGCTGACCTGTGCCGACATTTCTCGTGCGCAGCGCGATCTGGCCTACGCTCCGCGGGTGCCGGTCAGCGACGGTTTGCGCCTTTACGTCGACTGGTTCCGCAAGGTACCCGCGGCGGCGCGTTGATGAATCGGACCTTCGCCAGTAGAGTCTTCCGCTCGCTTTGCGCCCGCAGCATCCCGCGGACGTCGAGCGACTTTTCTGTCTCGCGCTTCCTACCGCTTCACCCCAGCATCAAGAACGGCTCATGAAGGGCGTCATCCTCGCAGGCGGTCTCGGCACACGTCTGTTTCCGCTGACCAAGATCACGAACAAGCACCTGCTGCCGATCTACGATCGGCCGATGATCTACTACCCGATCCAGGCCCTCGTGAACGCCGGCGTGCGCGACATCATGATCGTCACCGGTGGACGCAAGTCCGGTGACTTCTTGTCGCTGCTCGGCAACGGTTCGGAGTTCGGGCTCAAGCACCTGAACTACACCTACCAAGAGGGCGAAGGCGGCATCGCCGAAGCGCTCGGACTCGCCGAACACTGGGCCTCGGGCGACAGCATCTGCGTCGTGCTCGGCGACAACATCATCCAATACAACATCGCCAAGGCGGTGCGCGCGTTCGAGCGCCAGACGAAGGGCGCCAAGATCCTGCTCAAGGAAGTGCACGATCCCGAGCGCTTCGGCGTGGCCGAGACCCAGGGCGACAAGGTGCTCAGCATCATCGAGAAGCCCAAGAGCCCGAAGTCGAACCTCGCGGTGATCGGCATCTACATGTACGACGCGCGCGTGTTCGAGATCATCAAGACGCTCAAGCCGT
>CAYHRR010000440.1:0-3982 GCA_964358875.1 uncultured Planctomycetaceae bacterium
CGCTGCGGAGTTGCCGAGCACTGTGACGGCGGAATTCCACGTCAAGATGCGCAAGCCGACGCCGTCGACGCGCCCGGTGCACTTGTCGGCGAAGGTCGTCGAGTCGAGCGCGAACCGCGCGACGATCGATGCGGAGCTCTCGTCCGACGGCGTCGTCACCGCAACGTGCCGCGGCGTGTTCGTCGCCGTGCCTCCTGGCCATCCGGCCTATCACCGCTGGTAGTTGCTCGCGCGCCGAGGTGAGCGCTCGGCACAGTGTCCCCGCCGAGTGTCCGAGCGCGGAGCCGCGTGACCACCGCAGCGGACGAACGCACCCCGGCTGAGGTCCTGCGGCGCGGCGCGCGCCATGTCATTGGCGCGGCACGCCCGTTGCCTAGCGCTGCTCGGCCGCAAACGACGGCCTGAAAGGCAGCTCGACATGTTCCCCCGCCGTCCTCACGTGTCCGGACTTGCAGTCAGCCTCGCCGCGCTCGCACTCAGCTCCTGCGATGTCCACGTCGCGCACCACCATCCGCCGCCGCCCCCGCCCTACTACGACCTGTGGGAAATCGAGCCCAACGACGCGGCCTGCTGCCCCGACGGCATCGGTGATCTGTACGTCGGCGACGCCTTCGTCATCGGCGGCACGATCCGCGACGACAGCGGCGATCCCTATGACGGTTTCGCCCTGCAAAACCGCGAGCCGCTCGACCTCGAGTTCATTCTCGAACCGATCGACGGCGCCGCCGACCTCGACCTGTGCGTGTGGGATCCGCGCATCGACGATTACGCGTTCTGCTTCGACAGCCCGGCGTCCGTCGAGTCCGGTCGCTTCAGCATCCCTGCGTCCCTGACCGACTTCCAATTGGTCGTCGTCAGCTACAGCGGCGACGCCGAGTACCGCCTGCACGTGTTCGCGCACCCGATCACGTTCGGAGCTCTGGCCTCCGCCACCGAGCACGCCGAGAAGGACGGGCGCGCCGTGCCGCTCGACGGCTACTTCGCCGACGCTGCAACCACCGCCACCGAGGCGCCCGGCCACCACGCCGTCGCCTCCGGCTTCGTGTACGAATTCGATGCACAGAGCGGCCAAGTGTTCGAAAGCCCGCTGCGGGTCCGCGACGACGGCCTGATCGTGATCGACGCCCGCCGACGCCGCTGAAAAAGGAGCGCGCGCCGGGAAGAACCTCGGGCGGGCTCCGTCCAAGGACTCGCCATGAAGAAATTGCTCCTGTTCGCGGCCCTGTGCGCCGGTGTGATCGCGGTGAGCGGCGCCGTGTACGCGCACCTCCATGACGACGCACTGGCTCCGAAGCTGACCTACTGGAGCGACGGAGCCGTCAAGAGCAGCGTGGTGTACGTCGACGGCTCGCGCGAGGGCGCGAGCGAACAGTGGTACCCGTCCGGAGTCACCGAATGCCGCGGCGCCTACAGCCACGGCGCGCGCGAGGGTCCGTGGACCTTCTGGAACGAAGACGGCTCGATCGACCAGGAACGCAGCGGCGAATACCGGGAAGGCAAGCGCGTCGCCCAGTTGGGGAACTAGACGACGCGTGCTGCGCTGCTTTGAAAGTCCGCGCTGGGCGGAGCGACCCGACTCCTGACGGGCGCTCAACCCAGCGCGGACTGGTATCGGTAGAAGCTTTTACGCCACAGCGCGAACACGCCGAGACCGAGCACGCCGATCCAGGCTGTGTGCAGCACGCACTCCCACATCGACAGGCGCCCAAGCACCATCGCCGCCGGCAAGGTCGACAACGCGGCGACCGGGACGATCGAGGTCAAGAACTGCCGATAGCGCAGCGGGAACACGTCGGTCGGTCGATCGGCCATGGTCATGCTGATCTCCCAGGCGACGTTCGAGAGGTCGGAGTTCATCACATAGAACTCGGAGATCGAGAACATCACGCTGAGCACGGTGCGTCCCCAACAGGTCAGCGCGACGGCCCAGGCGAGCAGCGCGAGGCCACCGAGCGAGAAGGCGCCGTCGATGCGCGAGAGCGCGAAGAAGAGCCAGCTCCAAGCCATCACGGCGTTGAGCGCGGCCTCCAGGCTGAAGCGCTGGAAGAAGTACATGAAGATCGGCGAACCCGGTCGCACGCGCAGCGTGTCGAGCACGCCGTCCTTCAAATCGCGGCCGAAATGCCAGCTTTGGCCGAGCCACATCATCCAGAAGGCATCGGACACGAACAGGAAGCCGAGGAACACGCGCAGCGCGTCGATGCGCCAGCCCGCGATCTCGTCCGTGTGTGCGAACAGGATCTCGAAGGTCGAGATGTGCACGAGGTACCAGACCGCGTCCATCGCGACTTGCGTGAGGAACTCGACGCGAAACTGCGACTTGCGGATCACGCCGACGCGCGCGAACTGCAGCGCCATGCGCGCGTAACGAGCGAGCGCCGACACGGCTACATCCCCGCCCCGACGTAGCGTCGCAAGCCGCTACGCCACGCGAAGCCGCGCAACAGTTCGAGCGCGACGATGCTCGCCACCAAGATCGCTACGCCGCGCGCGAACTCGGCATGACCTGCGCGGCCGGCGAAAACTTCGATCGGCGCGTTGACCGCCCAGTACGGGAACAACCACTGCAACACGGAGCGCAGGCCGTGCGGCATCACCGTGACCGGCACGAGCACGCCCGCCGCGAAGCTGAACACGAAGGCCGACATCGCCGACAAGGTCCACACCACGTCGAGCCAGAAGGCAAGCGTGTTGATCGTGAAGCACACGAGGAAGTAGCAGTAGCTGCCGAGCAGCACGAGCGTCGCCGCTTCGCACGCCGCGGCGGCACTCGCCGGACGCGGCCACCAATCCGGCGCCGCCAGCCGACCGATCGTCCAAAACATGGCGACGACGCACGCTTGCACCGCGATGTGCTGCGCGAAACGCGCCAACGCGAGCACGTAGTAGCGCATCGGCATCACGAGGTACTTCGTGACGTAGCCCTGAAAAATCTGGTCGGCGAGGTCGAGCCCGCGCTGGTGGAACAAGAGCTTCTCGAAGGCCGCGGCGAGAATCAGGTACGCGACCATGTCGGGGTAGGTGTAGCTCCCGAGCGTGCCGCCCTTGGCGAGTACGGCGCGGTACACGAACACCATCACCAGCGGTCGCCACATGCCGCGCATGACTTCGCGCAGGATGAAACCTGCGCGCCAAGTCGTCACCTTGCGCACTTCGTAGCCGAGCGCGGCGCGCAGCAAGCGCACGTCACGAAAGCGCGGCACGCGCACAGGCAGGGCGGCGCTCATTTCCCGACGACCTCGCCGCTGCGAAAGATCTCGCGGATCAACAGCTCGAGCGGGTGGCGCTCGATCGAGAGGTCGCGCACTTGGAACCATTGGAAGAGTCGCGGCACGAAACGTTGCACTTCACTCGCGGGAACGCTGAACACGAGGCTCAACGGACCCGAGCGCTCGAGCGAGGCGCCGAATTCCGCCAGCGACGCCTCGAGCGAAGCGTCCCAGGCACGTGAGGCGGGCTCGAGGTGCAACTCGATCGCGCGTCGGTCGTAGACGCGCCGCATCAAGGCCACGAGATCGCCGTCGAACAGAGTGCGACCGCGCTGCAGGATCACGAGCCGCTTGCAGATCGACTCGATGTCCTCCATGTCGTGGCTGGTCAGCACGATCGTCGTGCCGCGCTCGCGGTTGAGCTCGAGCAGATAACGCCGGATCGTTTCGCGCGAAACGAGGTCGAGGCCGATCGTCGGCTCGTCGAGGAAGACCACTTCCGGTTCGTGCAAGAAGGCGCCGATGATCTCCATTTTCATGCGCTCGCCGAGCGACAGTTGGCGCAGTTGGCGCGTCAGCTTGTCCTCGACCTGGAGGCGCGCCGCAGCTTCGCGCACGCGCCGCTCGAAATCCGCTGCAGGCACCGAGTAGATCTCCTGCAGCAACTTGAACGAGTCGAGCGCGGGCAGGTCCCACCACAACTGCGAGCGCTGACCCATCACGACCGAAACGCGCCGCTTGTCTTCATCGCGCAACGCGAAGCTGTCGCGGCC
>CAYHRR010000441.1:0-3956 GCA_964358875.1 uncultured Planctomycetaceae bacterium
CTCCCGCCGCCCGCAGCGGCCGCCTTCGGCACCGCTTGATCGTTCGGTTGCACGCACACCGGCGTGTTGACGGCTGAGTTGGCGGTCCACTGCGCAGCGGCGACGGAGGTCGCGGCGCCGCAGGTCATCACGGTGAGGAGCGAGGTGTAGAGCAGCGTGTTCATGATGCGCAGAGACTAGCGCGCTCCGCGCGATCCGTGGGGACATCGAAGGCACGACGCAGCGCTCGATCTGTTGCGCGGAAGCAGCCGCGCGTGAAGTTGCTTCGGCGAGCGACGCCGAGCGGATTCGAGCGCTACTGCAAAATCGGCAACGACTGCAGCGACTTGATCGCGACGCGCTGCGCGACACGGCCTGCGATTTCGCGGAAGCCGACGGCGAGCAGCGACTCGGGATTGCCGATCGTGATCGGATCGCCCGCGTCACCGCCCGCGCGCACCGAGGGATTGAGCGGTAAGCGACCGAGCACCGGGAAGCCGTGCTTCTTGGCGAGCAGCTCCGCGCCGCCGACGCCGAACACGTTGAAGGCCACTTGGAAACGACCGCCGTCCGTAGTCGTCACCGTCTGCGCACCGTTGCCGGCGTCGAGCGTGACGTGCGTGCCTGCCGCGCCGTTCTCGACTCGGCCCTCGAGCACGAAGCCGGCCATGTTCTCGACGATGCCGAGCACGTCGACGTTGACCTGGCGGAACATCGCGATCGCCTTGCCGACGTCGAAGGTCGAAACGGCCTGCGGTGTCGTGACGAGCACCGCTCCGGTCAGCGGCACGATCTGCGCGAGCGACAACTGCGCGTCGCCCGTGCCCGGAGGCATGTCGACGAGCAGGTAATCGAGCTGACCCCACTCGACGTCGCCGAGGAATTGCTCGATCAGTTTGTGGACCATCGGACCGCGCCAGATCACCGGCTTCTCATCGTCGAGCAAGTAACCGATCGACATGGTCTTCACGCCGTGGCGCATCTTCGGGATCAACTTGCGCTCGACTTGTTCGGGCGGACCGGCGAGGCCCATCATCATCGGCACGTCGGGTCCGTAGATGTCGCAGTCGAGCAGCCCGACCTTCGCGCCGGTTTGGGCGAGCGCGACGGCGAGATTGACGGCGACGGTGCTCTTGCCGACGCCGCCCTTGCCCGACGAAACCGCGATGATGTGGCGCACTTGCGGCGCGAGCACGCGCGGCGGGCCTTGCTGCGCCGCGCTCACGGCGGTCATTTCGATTTTCACTTCGCGCACGCCGGGTAGCGCGCGCACGAGCTTCTCCGCCTGCGCCTTCAAGTCGTCCTTCACCGGACACGCGGGCGTGGTCAGGTTGATCGTGACGCTGACGACACCGTCGACGACCTCGTGCTTCTTCACGAAGCCCAGGCTGACGATGTCTTGGTGCAGGTCGGGATCTTGCACTTGGCGGAGCGCATCGAGGACTTGAGCGGGCGTCGCGGTCGTGGTCTTGAACGGGTTCACTGCGTACCTCGGCGGTGTGTCGGCGGGCTTGAGGGGCGACTACTCTAGGCCGCACGCGCGCCGCGACAACCCATTCCCGCGCGCGCGAGAGAGAGTTCGCCATGAAGAGCCTCGCAACGTTCGCTGCGTCGATCGTTCTCGTCACCGCGGTCGCCGACAACGCGCACGCGCAGGTTCCGAACGGAGTCGCAGCGCCTTGGGGACCGTTCCCTCCGGTGAAGCACGCGCTCGAGATCCGCAGGCCGCAGGGCGGGTTTCCGGCGCTGAATGAAGTGCTCAATCAATTGGCCGAGGCGAGCAGCGTTGTGTTCTCCGCCGACGTTCAGACCGCGAAGCGCTTGGAGGAGACTGCCCTTCGATTGACCGCCGACGTCGTTGTTCCCGCGGAGTCGGCCTATGCGTTCGTCGAGTCGTTGTTGGAGCAGCACGAGTTCTTCGTCTCGGTGATGCATCCAGGTGAGCCGTTGACGGTCGGCGTGCACGGCGCTCTCAACGGTGCGTGGCGAGTGCCGCACTTCGACGTCCCGCCGGAACACATGGCCTTCCTGCGCGCGCACCCGGCGCTGCGCGTGCAGAGCAACGTGGTGCTTGCGTCGATCGACGTGCTCACGCTCGGCAACAGTTTGCGCTCGTTGAATTCAGGCGACCCCTTCGGCGAGCCGATCCCGAACACACACGGCGTCGTGCTCAGGGGCACGGGCCGTGTCGTCGCCGACTTGATCGCGGTGTTGAAGCGTGTCGACGCGGACAGCGCTGCGGATTCCGCTCCGGCTGCGAGTCCTGTCGACGTGGCAGCGCGCGCGGCGCTGGCGGCGGCTGCAGCGGCGTCGAAGCTGCCGCCGGTGTGGGATGCCTTCCCGCCCGCGAAGCGCGCGCTCGAGCTGCGCATGTCCGGCGACAAGCGACCGACGCTCGCTGATCTGCTCGCGCAACTCGCCGAGTCGACCGGCGTCGTGTTCTTGACCGACCCGTTCGTCGAAGCGCAGACGAGCAAGACGGCTATCAACCTTTCGTCCGCCGCCGTTGTGTCGCCCGACATCGCATGGCCGTTCGCCGAGCAGTTGTTGCTGCAAAACAGGCTCATTCTGTCCGTAGTCTGCGCCGGGGCGCAGCCGGTGATCGGCGTGCACGGCAACGCACCTCAAGGGACGCGCGGCTCAAGTGCCGTCGTTCCCGTCGAGCACCTCGACTTCCTGCGAGACCATCCGGCGCTCTACGTGCAGACGAGCTTGAACTTGCCCAGCGTCGACGTGCGCACGCTCGGCAACAGTTTGCGAGGGCTCAGCAGCGACGGGGACGGCAACATCCTCCCGGTGGCCAACTCCAACGATGTCGTTCTCGTCGGAACGGCGCGCGACGTTGTCGCTCTCGTCGACTTGTTGCTGAGCATCGAAGCCAATTGCGCTGCAGCCGTCGGGCCACCTACGTACCGGACCGATGCCGTCGGCGTGAACGCGCCGCCGCTCGATGCGAACTCGGCCAATGGCGCGGCGCTGGGGGTCACCTTGCCGTTGCCTAGCCACGCGCTCGAGATTCGCATGTCGGAGGATCGGAAGCCGCGCCTCGGCGACTTGCTCAAGCAGGTCAGCGCCGCGACCGGCGTGGTGTTCACGACGAGCACGGGTATCGAAGAGATGATGAACAGCGCGCTCATCAATCTCTCCGCCGATGCCGTGGTTCCTGCCGGCGAGGTGTGGTCGTTTTTCGAGGCCTTGATGTTGGAGAACAGCTGCGTGCTCTCGCTGTTGAGCACAGGAACACCCGCGCTCGTCGGCGTGTACAGCACCCGCATGCCCGGCGTCCGCGCTTCGAGCGTCAACGTGCGCGTCGAGGCGCTCGATTTCCTGCGCGCTCACCCGGCGTTGCTCGTGCAGACGAGTTTGTCCCTGGCGTCGGTCGACGTGCGCGCGCTCGGCAACAGCCTGCGAGCGCTCGGCGGCAACGACACGGTCAGCGCGCTCGTGCCCGTGGCCAACACTCACAGTCTCGTGGTCGTGGGCACGGGAAAGTACGTCGTCGACATGGTCGAGCTGTTGCAGCGCGTCGACGCAGATTGCGCCGCCGGCCTGAAGCTCGAAGATGCCGTGAAGCGCGAGCTCGACGCTGAACCGACGAAGAAGTGACCACGGCTTCGCGACGCGAGCGCCGCTATTCTCTCGCGCATGTCCGCCGACCGACCGCGCGCCGTTTGTCTTCTTTCCGGCGGCATGGACTCCGCCGTTGTGCTCGCCGAAGTGCGCGCGGCGGGGTTCGAGACCTTTGCGCTCACCGTGCGCTACGGGCAACGCCATGTGTGCGAGCTCGAGGCTGCGAAGCGCGTCGCGAAGGCGCTCGGTGCGCGCGAGCATCGCGTGGTCGACGTCGATCTCGGAGCGCTCGGCGGATCGGCGCTCACCGACGCGCTCGACGTGCCCAAGGACCGTTCGCACGCCGCCATCGGCCGCGGTGTCCCGATCACTTACGTGCCCGCGCGCAACACCGTGTTCCTCGCGAT
>CAYHRR010000442.1:0-3954 GCA_964358875.1 uncultured Planctomycetaceae bacterium
GTCCGTCAAGAGCGGCACCGGGGACGGCCGACAAGGAACGTGCGAACAGCGCCTTCCTCAGGCGCCGTCCCGTCCCCGTGTCGCACCTGCACCACCCGCACCACGCCCTCAACGGCACTTCGTCGCGTCGTCCGCGCGTCGTGCTGGTGCTCGGCGGCGGCGGCATGCGCGGCATGGCGCACGTCGGCGTGTTGCGCGCACTGCGCACGCTCGGGTTGCACTTCGACGCGATCGTCGGCACGAGCATCGGTTCGCTGATCGGCGCGATGGCGGCCGGCGGGCTGCCGATCGAGGAGATCGATCGCATCGTGCACGCGCTCCACAAGGAGGACTACTTCCGACTCAACACGCTCAAGCTCCTGATGAAGGGCGCGAAGGCGCCGAGCCTGTACCAGGGCGACTTGTTCCGCACGCGGCTCGGTGAGGTCCTGCCGAAGACGACCTTCCGCGAGATGAAGGTGCCGTTCTATTGCAACGCCGTGCGGCTCGAAACCGGCGGCTCGGTGTTCTGGGGCACGCCGAGTTTCGACGAGATCTCGCTGGTCGACGCCGTGTACAGCTCGTGCGCGCTCCCCGGCATCTTCGAGCCCCACGAGCGCGACGGTTTCAATTACATGGACGGCGGCATGGTCGATTGCGTGCCGCTGCGCTTCGCCAAGTCGCTCGCGCCGGATGTGATCATCGCGGTCGACTTGTCGATCAAGAGCAACTTCAAGGCGCCGACCTACAAGAACCGCGTGGTCAGCACGATGTTGCGCGCCTTCGAGATCTCGCAAGAGGTGATCGTCGAGCAGGCGCTGCACATGCACGTCGACTACCGCACGGCGCTGATCCAACCGAAGGTCGCGCACTTGGCGCGCTTCGACTTCAACGATGTCGCCGAGATCGTGCGGCGCGGCGAGGAGGAGGCATTGCGCGTTCTGACCTCGCACGCGGCGACGCGCGACCTCGTGCAGTGCGGCGTGGTCGACGGACTCGCCTGTCCGGTGACGCCGCGCGACTTCGTCAGCGTGCGCATCGATCCGTCGGCGTGCATCGGTTGCGGCATGTGTGAAGCGGTGTGCGAAACCGACGCCTTCGTCGCCGGTCCCGAGCGCGCCACGGTGCGCAAGTCGTCGAACTACGAGTGCACGCGCGACCACGCTTGCGCGCGCAACTGTCCGACCGGCGCGATCAGCCTCGGCAATCTCTAGGCGGGCTCGGCCTGGGCGCGCACGCGCACCAGCGTTCGTCACGCCGGCCGCGAGCCCCGTGCGTCACTCGCTCGGCTCGTTCGGCCCACGCAAGCGGCCGCGGAAGTTCTCGAGCTTCTCGATGTCTTCCTTGCTCCACGGGCCGCGTGCCGGACCGATCGGCGGATCGATCGGCCGTCGCGCGCCGCTGGGATCGTCGGGACGCTCGTCGGGCTTCGCCGCCGGCTTTTCGACGGAGAATGTGGTCGGCCGCGGACCGCCGCGCGCCATGCCGGGAATGTCGCCGTGGCGCACGCGCACCGCCAGCAGCTCCATCGAGCCCTGCCACCAAATGAACAGACCGATCAGCGGCATCGAGTAGCCCAACGGGAACACGATGCCGCCTACGATCATCAGCACCGCGAAGACCTTGCCGACCGCAACCGCGCGCCGCGTCGCCGTCAGCCAATCGGAGAAAAGGCCGAGGGACGCGCGCAACACACGGCCGCCGTCCATCGGAAAGGCCGGCACCAAGTTGAACAGTCCCATGCCGAGGTTCATCAGGAAGAACCAGCCGGCAACGCTCGCCAGCGACAGCGTCAGCTTCTCGTAGTCCTCGAGATGCGTCAGCGCGCCGGCCTTGATCGCCACCGGAAGTGCCAACGCGGCTAACGCGAAATTCACTGCAGGGCCGGCGATAGCGACAAGCATTTCGACATGCGGTTTCTCGGGAATCGCCGTCATGCGCGCCATGCCTCCGAGTGGCCACAGCGTGATGTCGATGACCTGGATCTTGAAGTACTTGGCCATCAAGCTGTGGCCGAGCTCGTGCAGGAACACGATTGCGAACAACACCAGCGTGAGGATCAGCGTCGGGAACGGCTCGTTCTGCCAGAACATGGCGATGCCGATCAGCAGCGCCAGCCACATCCAGTGGACGCGGACTGTGATGCCGAAGACGCGGGCGATCGGGAAGGAGCCGAACATGGGGGCCGTGGAGCGTGCCGCACGGCGCGCTTCGAAGGGCGAACAAGTTAGGCTCGCCTCCCGGGCCTCGCAATCGGTGCAAAGTGCTCGCGACACAAGTTTTCACGGGACTTCGAGCACACACAGCGCGGGCACCGACACGGACTCGGCCCGCGCCTGCGGCGAAGTCAGGCGCGCGAGCTGTTTTCCGTCGCGTTCCGCGCTGCCGCGAAACACGCTGTCGCGCGCGCAAAGCGGCCCCGTAGGACGATCGGTGCGAGAATCACGCGACGCGATGAAGCAACTCAACGACGGCCTCAGCGGAAGGTATGCGCCGCGTGTGCTCGCCGTGGATCTCGGCGCGCTCGAACACGGCGCAGTGCCGGTCGCGCAACCGTGGCGCAGCGAAGTCGACCGGCCGGCAGCTCGTGATGAAGCTCACGTCGCGAGGAACAGCGCGCATTCGCAATGCAAGGAGAGCGCCGAACGGACGGCGGAAGCGGCCGGCTTGGCGGCTGAGCACGGCCCGCCGACCTCGACGGGGCAGCACGAAAGCGTGCGAAGCGGCAACGGGGACTTTCAACACGGGCTGCTGGCGCGCGTCGGCGCGTGGTCGGGCAGTGCGCTCGCACTCGCGTTGATTTGGGAGAGCGAACTCGCGGGTCGCGAGACGCCGCTCGTCGTCGCGCTCGGCAACTGCGTTCGCCGCGGCGTGCCGACCGCGGGGCGCGCGTGTGTCGCTTCGCGCGCGCCCGCAACCGGGCTGTACGCAGAAGGCTTCGTCGGCAGCGACTTGGCGCGCCGCCTCGCGAGCGTGTGCGACGCCTTGGCGATTTGCGGGCGCGCGTCGAAACGCGGCGCGGTGCTCGTCATCGAAGCGGACGCGCGCGTTCATCTCGTCGCGCGGCCCGAACTCGTCGGAACGTCGCCGCGCCGGCGCCACCAAGTGTTGAGCGAAGAGTTCGGCGCGTGTGCCACGTTGTCGTGCGGTGCGGCGGGGGAGCGCGAGCTTCCGACGGCGAGCCTCGCCGCGTGCTCGGACGTCCCGCACTTCGTCGGGCGCGGCGGACTCGGCGCCGTGTTCGGCCGTCTCGGTCTAGCAGCGCTGGTGGTGCGCGCCGCAGCGCAACCACTGCCGGGCGATCCCGCGCTCGTCGAAGCGTTGTTGCGTTCACCGCGCTTGCTCGCACGCAGCGCCGGCGGAACGCTCGAGCTCTTCGAAGCCCACGGCGGGCGCGGCGAGCTCACCGAGCGCGGCGGCGGCGCGAACGTCGACCTCGCGCGCGCGCGGCGCGTCGGCGAAGAGGCGCGCGAGGTCAGCGCCGGCCGGCACGGCTGTCGCGGTTGCCCGACGCCTTGCGGATGGGTGTTCGACACGGCGCGCGGCACGCAAGGTGCGCGCTTCGGCGCGAGCTGGGCGCTCGGCCTCAATCTGGGTCTCGAGCGTTTCGAGGACGCGCTCACGTTGCTCGGCGACTGCGACGAATTCGGGCTCGATGCCAAGGAACTCGGCGCGCAACTCGCGCTGCTCGCGCAAGCCGAACGCGTCGCGTGGGGCGACTTGAAGCTCTATCGCGAAGTGTTGCGCGAACTCGTCGAAGCGCGCGCTCTCGGACACACGCTGCGACATGGCACGGACGCGCTGGCTCGCGAACTCGGTCTCGCTGCTCGACACACGAGCGCCAAGGGTGCGAGCGTGCGCGCGGACGCGAGTCGCGCGGCGTTGCTCGGCCAATGCGTGTCTTCGCGCGGCGGCGATCCGATGCGCACGTTTCCGTTCCTGGCGGTCGACGGCGGCGATCTGACCCGCGTGCGC
>CAYHRR010000443.1:0-3950 GCA_964358875.1 uncultured Planctomycetaceae bacterium
CTTGAGGCTGGTGAGCTCGTCCTCCGCGTCTTTGATCGAGTGGCCCGTGACCACCACCACCGGCAATTCGGGCCGCGCCGCGCGCATGCGGCGCAGCGCTTCGGCGCCGCCTAGGTCGGGCATGGCGAGGTCGAGCACGACCACGGCGATCTCGGGATGCGCGGCGAAGGCCTCCAGCGCCGCGAGGCCCCCGCCTGCGCGCACGACGCTGTAGCCCAGTTGCTCGAGCATCTGCGCGCCGACCTCCAACACGCTCGGTTCGTCGTCGACGACGAGCACGGTCGCGCTCCCGCGCGGCAACTCGACGGGCGGCGGCGCGAGCGGCACGAGTTCGCGATCGCTCGCCGGCAGATAGACGCGGAACTTCGAGCCGCAGCCGACCGTCGAGCTCACTTCGAGTGCGCCTTGGTGCGAGCGCACGATGCCCGACACGGCCGCGAGGCCCAGGCCGCGGCCCGTGAACTTGGTGGTGAAGAACGGGTCGAAGATGCGCTGCAGGGTTTGCGCGTCCATGCCGCTGCCGTCGTCCTCGACTTGGAACCACACGTACTCGCCCGGGCGCAGCTCGCCGGCGACCACGCTGCTCGGCGGCGCCACGCGCACCTCGTCGTGCGCGACCCTGCGCAGCCCCGCGGACACACGCACGTGTCCGACGCGGTTTCCGCAGGCTTCGGCCGCATTGAGCGCGAGGTTCATCAACACCTGCTGCATCTGCGCCGGATCGCACTCGACCGGCGGCAGGCCCTCGGCTCGCACGACCTCGATCGTGACGTTGCGCGGCACGAGGCGCGCCGGAAGCTGGGCGACTTCGTCGATCAGCGTGGCCAGGTCGAGCACGGACTTCTGCGCCGTGCTGCGCCCCGCATAGGCGAGCAGCTCGCGCGTCAGCGCACCGGCACGCTCGGCTGTCGCCACCAAGGTCTCGAGGTGTTCGCGCACGATCGGATCGGACTGCGTGCGCAGCAGGGCGAGCTCCGCCTTGCCCAGGATGCCCGTCAACAGGTTGTTGAAGTCGTGCGCGATGCCGCCCGCGAGCACGCCCAGGCTTTCGAGCTTCTGCGTGTGCATCAGCTTCTGTTGCAGTTCGTCCTTCTCCGCCTCGGCGCGCAAACGATCGGTGACGTCGTGCAAGATCGAGAAAAGCAGCGCTCGTCCGTCGAACTCGACCGGACTCGAATGGACCTCGACTTGGCGCACCTCGCCGGAACGGATGCGGTGCGGCGCCACGAACGTGTTGGCGGTGCGCGTCGCCGCTTGATCCATCAACTCGCGGATGCGCGTCGGCTCGAACTGGTTGATGGTCGCGATCGGCATGCCGCACAGTTCGTCGCGCGAGTAACCGTAGAAGCTCGCTGCGGCAGCGTTGGCCGCGACGATGGTCGCCGTCGCCGGATCGACGAGGAACATGCTCGCGCGATGATCCTCGAACATGTGTCGAAAGCGCGCCTCGGACGCGCTGAGCCGCTGATTCGCCGCGAGCAATTGGCGCGCACGCTGCTCGCGGTGCGTCAGGTAGGCGGCGAGCAGAGCGGCGATCATCAGCCACAACACCGTCACCACGGCGCCGGAGTAGCCGAGGACCCGGTCGATGTACTCCGGTCGCGGCAGCGCGAGCAGCGTCCAGGTCTGCCCGCCGTAGCGCACATCCTCACGGATCGCACTGGGATCGGCGCTGAGCGCCGCGCAGCTTGGGAGCACGCCCGGTTCGCTCGAATGAAGCAGCTCAGGCCCCTGCGGCGCCTCGAAATCGACGACGTAGCAGGCCAGTTGGCTGGGGTCGCGAGGGTTGGTCGAGTCCTCGAGCATCGGCGCGATGCTCAGCGCCGCAACGACGTAGCCGTCGATCAGCTCGCGCCGCCAGTCGACCGTAAGCGGGTCCGCACCCTCGGAATAGACCGGCAAGAAGGCGACGACGACCGGTTCGGGATCCACGCCGCGCAGCGCGATGACCACCGGATCGGAGGCGGCGACCGCAGACCCGTCGCAGGCGCGCGTCGCGGCCTCGGCAAAGGCCGGAATGCTCGAGATATCCAGGCCCAACCAGGGTGCGATCACCGGTCCGGGCACGCCGTACAGGATCGGGAACAGGCGCTCGCGGACGCCGCTCGGCACGAGGCAACGCTCGGCGTCCATGTCGACCAGCGTCCAATCGGGACTGACGATCGAGCGCGCCATGCTCAGGATCGAGGTGAGGTGGTCGGCGTCGACGCGCGGCACCCAGGCCATGGCGATCAGCGACGGGTCGCGGCCGATCGCCGCGCCGGCGAACAGCTCGAAGCGCGCCGGCGCAACGTAGGCGCGGATGTCGTAGAGGGGGCGGATCGACTCCAGTTGCAGTGCTTGGCGCCGCATCGACTGTTCGAGCGTCGCGGCGATTTGCGCCACATCCGCGTTCAATTCCGCCTGAACGTGCGCGCGCATGGTCGTGCGGACGCGCCAGCCGGCTAAGGATGCGCAGGCGACTCCGAGCACGAAGACGACCCATGCCGAGCGCGGGACGACGTGCCGTCCGCGGACTTGCTCGGCCTGCTCCTGCGCGCGCTGGCGTGCGTTGCTCCGGTCCATCGCGGGCCCCACTGTGGAGCCGAGCGCGCGACCTCGCAACGTCAAATCGGCGCCGCGCGATCGTGAAACCTTCCGTGAGAAAGGCGTGTCGAGCCTCGGACGTCGTCGGTAGATTGTCGCGCCGCCGAGCTTTTCGGAAGCGCATGTCGAGCGATCGATTCATGGTCATGGAGCCCCGCGTCGAGTCCCACGCGGTCGAACACGAAGCGTTGCCGTTTCGCGTCGCGTGCTCCGCACGGATCGCCTGCGCCGAGCTCGTTCTCGAACCGTTGAAGCGCCGCGCGCGATGCTCGCGGCGAGGCAGGAAATAGCATGGCCGAGTCTTTCGATGCCGCGCTGCAGCTCAGCGCCGCGACGACCGAAGTTCCGCCAGTTCGATGCTCCGTCCGCGCCGCGCGCGTAGGACGTGAGCACTACTTCCCCGGCGTCGCCGACGCCGACTGGGACGACTGGCGCTGGCAGTTCAAGCACCGCATCACGACGCTCGACGAGCTCGCGCGTCACTTGTCGATCCCCGCCGATGAGTGGGCGCACCGCGCGCAGGTGCTCGCCGACTTCCGCATGGGCATCACGCCCTACTACATGTCGTTGATCGACGCCGACGATCCCGACGATCCGATCCTGCGCCAAGTCGTGCCGCTCGAAGACGAGTACCGCTACCGCGCAGTCGGCGAAGAGGACCCGCTCGGCGAAGAGAAGTTCTCGCCGGTGCCCGGCATCACGCATCGCTATCCCGATCGCGTGTTGATGGTGATCTCGAACAACTGCGCCATCTACTGCCGCTACTGCACGCGCAAGCGGACCATGTACGAGGGCGCGACCCCGGACGTCGAGATCGACCGCATGGTCGCGTACATCGCCGCCACGCCGAGCGTGCGCGACGTCGTCGTTTCGGGCGGCGATCCGCTGAACTACTCGAATTCCAAGCTGGAATCGATCCTCGCCAAGCTGCGCGCGATCCCGCACCTGGAGATCATCCGCATCGGCACACGCGTGCCGGTGGCGCTGCCGCAACGCGTCGACGACGAGTTGGTGGCGATGCTGCAGAAGTACCACCCGCTATGGGTGAACGTGCACTTCAACCATCCCAGCGAGCTGACGCCGGAAGCTGCGCGCGCCTGCGACAAGCTCTCGCGCGCCGGCATTCCGCTCAACAACCAGGCGGTGCTGCTCAAAGGCGTCAACGACTCGGTCGAGACGATCAAGAGCCTGTGCCACGGTCTGATGAAGATGCGCGTGCGGCCGTACTACCTCTATCAATGCGATGCGGTGCGCGGCGCGGAGCACTACCGCACCACGATCCGCAAGGGCATCGAGATCATCGAAGGCCTGCGCGGTCACACCAGCGGTTTGGCGATCCCGACCTATGTCGTCGATGCGCCCGG
>CAYHRR010000444.1:0-3937 GCA_964358875.1 uncultured Planctomycetaceae bacterium
TGCGCAACTTCGGCTGCTAAATGCTGGGGGAGGCTTTGGCTACCGCCGCGACGGGCACGCCGGATGACGGGCCGAAGCACGCGCTGCACCCGACCGCAGGTGCGACCGTCATCGGCGCGCGCTTCTTCCTGATCGCCTTCAACGTCAATCTCGAAACGACGGACGTGGCCGTCGCGAAGGAGATCGCCAAGAAGATCCGCGAGAAGGACGGCGGCTTGCCGGGCATCAAGGCCATGGGCTTCTTCATCGACGATCTGAAGTGCGCGCAGGTTTCGATGAACGTGTGCAACTACACAGCGACGGGACTCGAGCGCGTGTACGCCGAGATCGAGAAGCTCGCGCGCGACAAAGGCGTCGCGATCAAGGAAAGCGAACTGGTCGGGCTCGCGCCGCGCGAGGCCATGCCGGCCGGCGCGGCGCAACGCATGCGTTTGCGCGGCTTCGACCCCAAGCGACAGCTCATCGAGGAACTGCTGTGAAGGCGTTTGCGCCCGCGCTTTGGCTTGCGCTCGCAGTGGCGCTGTTCACGTGTGTCACGCCCCGTTCGGCGCAGGCGCAGGACAAGAAGCCGCCCGAGGACGCGCTGATTCGCTGCTCGAAGTGCAAGAACGAGGGGCGCATCGCCTGCGCCGCGCACGCCAAGGACGAGATGCACTTGGAGGACGCGGTCAACTTCTGCAGCACGATCGCGGAGTGCGCCGTCTGCGGCGGAACAGGCTGGCTCGACTGCAAGGACTGCGAGAACCCCAAGTGGATTGCGAGTCTCGCCAAGAAGGCCGCCAACATCGCGGGCAGCACCAAGGCGCGCTTGGCGAAATACGACCAGCAGATGGGCAAGCCGCTGCGCAAGGTCGAGACCGCGCACTTCAGTCTGGTGTGGGAACTCGATTCGCTGAAGGTCGACAAGCGCCAAGTCGAGCATCACGAGTTGATGCATCTGTACGCCGCGCGGCTCGAGACGCTGTTCACCGACTACTGCGCGGCCTTCCAATGCAACCCGCGCGATTTCGCTGAGAAACAGCAGGTGTTCGTGTGGTGGTTGCCGGCGGATCAGGACAAGGGCTCGCTGCTCTTCGCCGGACAAGGCGGCCCGCGCGGCATCAAGTTGCTCGGCTCGCGCTCGGTCTTTTCGACCTGCGGCAACAAACAGTTCTTCAAGGACGACGCCGAGCTGCACCGCAGCATCGTGCACAACGTCGCGCACCTGTTGCTCTCGCACCAAGCGCCCTCGCAATGGCTCGGCAACATCAAAGGCGGCTGGGTCGACGAAGGTGTCGCGCATTGGTTCGAAGAGAAGTACTTCGGCGTGTGCACGAACTACTGCTACCAGGAGCAGAACACGGCGGTCGACTTCAAGGGCGGACGCTGGAAGCCGATCGTGCGCAAGATGGTCGCCGGCGGCGAGCCCTTGCCGCCTGTCGGTGAAGTGCTGAAGCAGAACACCGACACGTTGACGCTGCCGATGCACGCGGTCGCGTTCAGCTACGTCGACTACCTGCTCGCGCTCGACGGCAAGAAGTTCAACAAGCTCTGTTATCTGTTGCGCGGACGAGCTGAGTGTCGCGACGCGCTCGACAAGGCCTTCGGAATGAACCCGCTGCAGTTGGAGGAAACGTGGAAAGCGTGGGTGCTCGAAACCTACCCGGTGCGCTGATCGCACTGGTCGCGTTCGCGCTGCCGCTCGTCGCGCAAGCGCCGCTTGCGCCGCGGGCCGCGGACAGCGCGCAGGCTCCGGGTAGCGCGCAAGCTCCGAGTAGCGCGCAAGCTCCGAGTAGCGCGCAAGCTCCAAACAGCGCGCAAGCTCCGGTGCCCGCACAACTCGACGCCGCGGCCTGGGAGCAACATCGACTGTGCGTCGCGAGCGAGCGAGCGCTGCGCTTTCTCGTGTTGCAACAAACAGCGAAGGCCGAGGAGCGCGAGGAAGCGCGACGTCAGCTCGAAGCGGCGCGTCCGCGCGCGGCAGGCTCGGCGTGGGTGCCCGGCATCGAGAATCTGCGCGGCGCGGAGAGCGTGCTCGCGGACATGGTGCGCAGCGGCGAGCCCGCGCTCGCCGAACTCGACACTTTGGGCGGCGCGCTCGATCTCCTCGCGATTCCCGGGGTTTTCGAGGCCGGTTCGGAGGGCCTCGGCGAAGCGCTGACCATTCACGTGCGACGCGTGATGCCGTTCACGGTGAAGAACGAGTTCGTGCTGACGCTGTGGTGGCGCGCGTCGGACGGGCGCGAAATCCGCGCGCGCGGTGAGCCGATCGGACCTGCAGCGCTGAGCGAAACGGGCTTCCCGATGTACGTGCGCGCGCCCTTGTCGCCCTCGGCGCCGTGGACTTTCTACGGCACGGTGAGCAGCGCCGCGACGGGAGCTCTCGCAGGCGGTGTGCCTGAGTTGCGCATCGACGGCGTCGAGAACTTGCGCGTGCGCGCACGCGCGATGCTCGACCATGTCGCGCTGGATCAGCCGGGATTCATGCACTTGCAGCGCTGTTTCGACCGCCTGCTGCGCAGCGGTCGTCGAGTTTCGACGAGCCTCAGCGGCGGTGCGCTGCTAGCTGCGCTGGAAGCCTGGAGCGCCGCCGGTCCGCCGATCGGAGTGCCCGTGCCGCTCGAACTCGTCTACACGGATCCGAAGTTCGTCGAGCACTGGCTGTGGACTTGGGGGCCGAGCGCGGCGCCCAAACGCGCGATCGTGGTGCTCGAGCCGCTGACGGAAACGAGCGACTACGTGTTCAGCGGCGCGCTCGGTGCGGCGTGGGAGGAGGTCGCGCGACGCCACGAGGCACAGTTGTTCGCCACGCACCTGCCGCCGCAGCCGGCCGCGATCGTGCCGCTGTTCGAACGCTTGCGTGCTTGGATCGACGGCGGCGAAGTGGTCGTCGTCGCGCGCGGCGACAGCTTGGCGTTGCTCGAGCTCGGACTGACGGGCGTGGCGAAGCCGCCCTTCGACGCGCTGGCGATCGCCAATGCAGGCGACGCGCAGAAACTCGCGGCGTTGCATCCCGGATTGCCGAAGTTGATCGTCGCGCCGGGAGCGTCGCTGCTGCCGTCGCTCGAGGCCTGCAGCGCCGTCGACGGTCCGGCGCTCAGCGTGTTCGGAGATTTCGATTTCACCGGTCGCGTCGACACTTGGCTGAACGCGCGGAGCGCAGCTCCGAGCGGCCGTTGAAGCGCGTCGTCGCACTGCTCGCGCTGCTCGTCGTCGTCGCGCTCGCAGGTTGGATGCGCGGCGCCCACGCCGTGCGCGACGAGTGCGCACGCGGCTCGCTGTACGTCACGCTCGACGATGCGGAAAGCTCCTACCGACTGCGTTCGACCGAGTTGGTGCTCGCCGAAGGAGCCGCGCCGCGCGTCGACCGCTTTCTCGAACCGCACGGATCCGCCGTCGTTCCGTGGCCGCCGTTCGTGGCGACGGCGCTCGCTTTCATCGCCGTGCGCGCGCTCGATACGAACGCGAACGCACCGGAGCTGGGCGGCTACGACGAGCGCGAGCTCGAGACGCTGCTGCACTCGCTCGGACCCTTGCTCGGCATGTGCGCCACAGTCGCGCTCGCACTCGCTGCAGCCGGAATTGCGAGCGGACCGCGACGCGCGCACGCCGCGCTCGCCGCAGCGTCGCTCTACGCGACGAGTTCCACGGCGGCAGCGCGCGAGGCGCTCGGTGCACTGCATGCTCACTCGTGGATCGTCATGCTGCTGTGCGTGCAACTGTGTGCGTTCGCGATCGTGTTGCGCGCGCGCGAACGCATCGACGTGACGATCGGCGCGCTGGCGCTCGGCGTGCTCGGCGCCGCGGCCTTCCTCGTCGGACCCGAGGCGTGGCCGCTGCCGTTTGCGATGTTCGGCACGCTCGTCGTTCTCGCGTTGCGTGGACGCAGCGATTCGACGCGCGACGCGTGGAGTCCGGTCGTCCTAGCGACGCTCGCCGCGACGGCGGTGATCACCAT
>CAYHRR010000445.1:0-3915 GCA_964358875.1 uncultured Planctomycetaceae bacterium
GGGCGCGGCCAACCGGGCGCGTATATTCGCCTGCCGCGGGGGTTGAGCTGACCGCGCTATGGCGCGCGACTCGGCGAAACGGCGCCGCTCGGTCGCCGCTCGGCGCGCGCGGCCAGGTACCCGCGTCGCGGCGCTTCGCCGCGGGCTCTCGCGCAGGACGCTCGAACCATGCGCGTACACGTTCCGTTCGCCGTTCTCGCGGACGGCTCGCGGATCATGCAATGACGGTGTGGAGCGTGCGCGCTTCGGTGTCCGCGGGCGGCGACGACTCGAGCTGTTCCAACCAGCCCGACGTAGCGCTCGTCAGGGCCTCGCTGCGTGACGAAATCATCATCGCCCAAAGTCGCTTCAAGCCGACCGTGACGGCGAACAGCGCCCTATTGTGGCCCGAACTATGCTCCTCCACTTGCTCTTGTTGACGGTCGCGACGGCGACTTCGCGTGCGATCAGCCCGTTTGTCGGCGAAGCGAACGCCGAAGTCGTCGCGGCGCCGAAGGTCCTCGCGATCTCGGCCCGCGTCCAACCTCGCGACTTCGCAGCCGTTGCCGGCGTGCGCGAATTCAGTGCGCGCTTGATCGTGCGTCCCTATCAACCGAGTGCTTTTCTCGCCGCGGGCCTGAGTCTCCAAGAGGCGTGGCGGCGACGCGCCGCAGCACGTAGTGCACTCGGGCACTTCGAACTCGTCCACTACGTGCCGCAAACCGACGAGTACGTCATCCGCCTTCGAGTCGGCGGCGAGTTGCAGAACGCGGCCGAGCTGATGGCGACAGGGAACTTCCAATACGCCGAACCGGATTGGCTGCTCATGCCGTGTGCCTGCGCCCCCGCAGCGCAGGGGCAATCGACGTCGACCGGCACACGCTTGCCGGGAAATCACTACGCGTTTGCGGATGCCCCGAACGATCCGCTGTACCCGAACCAGTGGCATCACCAGCCCGCGCGCATGAACAGCGCGGCGGGTTGGAGCATCGCGACGGGGAACTCCAACGTGAGCATCGGTGTGTGTGACACGGGATTGCGCACCACACACGAAGACCTCTTGCTGCATCGGTTGAAGGGCTACAACGCCGTCGATCACCTGTGGGAATCCCAAGGCGGTGACACGAGTCCCGTGCACAACCACGGCACGCGTACGACGGGCACGGCCGCGGCAAACGGCAACAACGCCGTCGGCGTGATCGGCGTCGGCTGGAACCTCGGATTCCGAATGCTGCGCGTCTCCAACCTCAGCAGCGGCGGGGCCTATTTGTCCGACCTGCTGCACGCCGCACGCACCGCGATCGAAAGCGGAGACCGCATCGCCAACGTCAGCTACTCCGGGGTCGAGAGCGTCTCGAACCTGACCACGGCGAGCTACATCAAATCCATCGGCGGACTGCTCGTTTGGGCCGCGGGCAATTCGGCCAACACGATGTCCTTCGCCGACCGCGACGCCGATGACTTGATCGTCGTCGGCGCCACCGACGAAACGGACGCGCTCGCCTACTTCTCGAACCGCGGCAGTTTCGTGGACCTCGTGGCGCCCGGAGTGAACGTGTACACGACCGACTCGGCAGCAGACAGCGCCTACGCCTACGCCAGCGGAACGAGTTTCGCCGCGCCGCTGACGTCCGGCATGTGCGCGCTGATTTGGAGCGCGAGACCGGGACTCTCACCCAACGACGTGGAGTTGATTTTGAAGTCGACGTGCCACGACCTTGGGACAGCGGGTGTGGACGACTTGTTCGGATACGGCCGCATCGATCTGCGCGCAGCACTGTCGTGGGTTGGAACGGCGCTGCCGCAAGCGGACTTCGCCGGCTATCCGACCTCGGGTGTCTCGCCGTTGACGGTTCAATTCACGGACCTCTCCACCGGCGTGCCGACAGCGTGGTCATGGGACTTCGGTGACGGCACCACTTCGGTCCAACGGAATCCGCAGCACGTGTACACGAGCGCCGGTAGTCGCAGCGTGACGCTCACGGTGACCAACGCGCTCGGCGCCGACGTGGCGACGCGCGCGAGCTATGTGCTCGTCGACGTCATTCCGCCGGTGGCAGCCTTCAGCGCCTCGACGAACAGCGGTATTGCGCCGCTATCCGTCGCGTTTGCCGATCAATCGACGGGTGGCACGCCGACGGCGTGGACCTGGAATTTCGGCGATGGTTCCACGTCGACGCAGCCCAATCCGACGCATGTCTACACGACCTCCGGCTACTTCACGGTCAGCCTGAATGTCTCCAACGCCTACGGCTCCGACAGTCTCACGCAGACCAATCTCGTCACGGTGAACTATGTGCCGCCGATCGCAGCCTTCAGCGCTCAGCCGACCACGGGTAACTCGCCGTTCGTCGTGCACTTCACCGATGCATCGGTCGGCGGCGTAGCAACGTCGTGGTCCTGGAACTTCGGTGACGGCGCGACTTCCACGGTGCAGCACCCCGCGCACACGTACACGGTTCCGGGCAACTACACGGTCAGCCTCACCGCGACGAACGCTTACGGCTCCAATCAAAGCGTGCGCACGAACTACATCTCTGTCGGTGCGGGATCGTCGATCTACGCCGACTTCGTCGGCTCGCCGACCAACGGCCCGGCGCCCTTGCAGGTGAATTTCACGGACCTCTCGGTGGGCAACGTCGTGCTGTGGGAATGGGACTTCGGCGACGGGACCACGTCGAACCTCCCGAACCCGAGCCATGTCTACACGACGCCGGGTGACTACGACGTTTCACTGCAAGTGACCAACGCACTCGGCAGCGACAATCAGATGGACCGCGTGCTGTACGTCATCGTCGATTGACGGAACTGCCGACTCGACGCGCGCGCCGACCGGATCATCCGGCTGCCTACTTGTCCTCGTCTTCCGGGGCGAACTGCGCGTGCGCAGGATCTTCCATGGCGCGCAATTCGTCGAAGGCGATCTGGGCTTCAGCGGGCTTCGCGTCGAGCAGCGCGCGCTCGACTTTCAGGCTGATTTCGAGGAAGCGCACCATCTCGCGCCGGTAGTCGGCGACGAACTTGGCGCGCTCGGCCTCGGGGATTTGCGCGAGGAAGCGCGGCGATTCGGACTTCGCCGCGAGCGAATCGCCCTGCAACTTCGCGAGCATCGACAAGGCCTCCGCGCTCTTCGCCGGATCGCGCAGCAAGCGTCGCAAGGCCTTGAGTTCGTCCTCGATCGCGTGCATGCGCGTCTCGAGCACACTCTCGTCGTCGTGCGGCTTGCCGCGCGGCTCCTGCATCGGCGCAAGCACTTCGCGCGGCGCGATCCAACCGAACAGGACGAGAACGCCGGCCGCACCGAGAAGGACTTTCATCGCGCGCCATTGCAACGCATGCGCGCGATTCGGCCAAGCCTCAGCGCGCGATCCTCTACATGAACCCGGCGGACGTGCGCGACGCAGCATCACCGCATCGCGCTCCGTCGTCGTCGGGGCTTTTTCAGCGGGCTGCTAGCGGCCGATCGCATCCGGATCGTCGGGATCGAAGCGCACCGGCGGCGGCGGAGCTCCCAGGGCGCGTGCCGTCGACGTGCCGAGTTCGTGTCCTGCCGCGCGGCCGCGCGCAATGGCGGCGACGGAATCCACGGGCGCGTCGACGTGCGCCTTCGTGTCCCGCTCCGCTTGCCACACGGTCTGCGTGGGGAACGCGAAGCTGACTCGCAACTGCGCCGCGAGCCGCAGCACGTCGAGGTACAAGCGATGCCGCTCGCGCAAGAACGTCGCGTGGTCGGCGAGCGCGATCAAGCACACCAACTCGATGTCGAGCGCGCTCGGCGAAAAGCCGGAGAACCACACGTGATAACCGTCCTTGCGCGTGTGCGGATGCGAGCGCACAAGGGCGCGAATCCCCTCGCAGAAGGCCTCGATCTTCTCGGGCGGCGTGTCGTAGGTCAGGCCGAACACCTGCTCAATGCGCCGGCCGACGAACCGCGAG
>CAYHRR010000446.1:0-3912 GCA_964358875.1 uncultured Planctomycetaceae bacterium
CGGCTCGGCGCCCGACGGCGGGAGCACCGCCTTTCTGCCGCTGTTCGTCGGCATCGAGCAGGCCATGCAGAGTTGCACGCTGTGCGAACCGTGGAGCGCGCACAAGGCGCTGCGCATGGGTTTGCTCACCGAAATCGTTCCGGCGCTGAAGGTCGACGGAGCCTTCGTCACCAATCCGTTGGTCGTCACCGAGCGCTGGACCGACGACTACGGTCGCGTCGTTCACGGCGCGCTCAAGGAAGGCGCGGCGAAGAACGCGGGCAAGGCGCTGCTCGCGCGCGGCACGGTCGACCTCACGCTGCTCGACCTCGAAGTCGAACGGCTGACCTTCAAGCTCGCCAACACGATGCCGGGCTGCTTGTCGAAGACGATCGAGAGCGTGCGCAAGCACAAGCTCGAGCACTGGGATCGCAACAAGGAATCCAATCGCGCCTGGCTCGCGCTCAACATGATGAACGAGGGCCGCGCCGGTTTCCGCGCCTTCCACGAAGGCGGGAAAGAGTGCCGCGAGGCCGAGTTTCTGCTGTTGCGCCGGCGCCTGGCCGAGGGCGCGACCTGGGGTGACGAGTTGATCGACGAAGTGATCGCGAAGGCGCGCGGTTGCGCGAGCAGCCCGAGCTAGCGACGCGCGAAGGAAGCGAGGAAGCGATGAACGCGACGAATGTTTCCGCAGCGGTGGTGCGCCTCGAAGAACTCGACGGCGGAGCGATCTGGCACGTGCTGCTCGCGACGCCCAAGGCGAACATCGTCGACGCGGCGAAGATCCGTGCTCTGCACGGCATCTTCGAGCGCGCGGCGAAGGCCAAGGACTTGAAGGCGATCGTGCTCGACGCCGATGGTCCGCACTTCTCCTTCGGCGCGAGCATCGAAGAGCACATGCCTGCGACGTGCGCTGCCATGTTGATGGATCTGCACGCGATGTTGGGTGCGCTGCTCGACTGTCACGTGCCGTGCCTCGCCGTCGTGCGTGGACAGTGTCTCGGCGGCGGACTCGAGATCGTCGCGTTGTGCCAACGCATCTTCGCGGCGCACGACGCCAAGCTCGGTCAACCCGAAATCGTGCTCGGCGTGTTCGCGCCGGTCGCGTCCGTGGCCTTGCGCGAGCGGCTCACGCGCGCCGCTGCGGAGGACTTGCTGCTCAGCGGTCGCAGCGTCGGCGCGGAGGAAGCGCTCGCACTCGGGCTCGTCGATCGCGTCGCGGACGACCCGCGCGCGGCCGCACTTGACTACGCGCGCAAGCACCTGACGCCCAAGTCCGCTTCGAGCCTGCGCTTCGCCGTGCGCGCGGCGCGCATGGGCTTGCGCGAGCGTTTTCGCCGCGAAATCCACGAACTCGAGCGCTTGTATCTCGACGACTTGATGAAGACCGCCGACGCGCTCGAGGGCTTGACCGCCTTCAGCGAGAAGCGCGCGCCGCTGTGGAGGAACGCGTGAGCAAAGCCGAGATCGGCGCGCTGATCGAGCGTTGCGATGAGCTCTACCGCGACCTGCGCTTGGACTCTGTGCGCGCTTGGAAGGAGCGTCACGGCGCGCTCGCGATCGGCTACCTGCCGATCTGGGCGCCGCGCGAACTCGTCCATGCACACGGCTGCCTGCCGGTCGGCGTGATGGGCGGCGGCGACGGCGTCGAGATCATCAAGGGCGACGCGTTCTATCAGTCGTACATCTGCCACCTGCCACGCAGCACGATCGAACTCGCGCTCAACGGTTCCTACGACCCGCTCGACGGGATGCTGTTCCCCGCGATCTGCGACGTGATCCGCAACCTGTCGGGCATCTGGAAAATGCAGTTCCCCGGCAAGCTCGCGCGTTACCTCGACGTTCCCCAGGATTTCGATCCCGAGGTCGGCGGCGTGTTCTTGCGCACCGAACTCGAAGGCCTGTCGCGTGATCTCGAGCAACGCGGAGCGCGGCGCTACGACCCCGAGTCGCTGCGCCGCTCGCTGGCTCTCTACAACACGAATCGACGCGCGCTCACGGAGCTGTACGAGCTGCGCCGCAACGAGCCGTGGAAGGTGCCGACTTGGGAGCTCTACTTGCTCATGCGCGCCGGGCTCGTGCTGCCTGTCGAGGAACACAACGTGCTGCTCGACCTCTACCGCCGCGGTGTCGAAGACGACCTCGAGCGCCGGCCCTTGGACCAAGCGCGCGTGCTGTTGACCGGCTCGTTCTGCGAGCAACCGCCGCTCGGTCTGATCAAGACGCTCGAACGCGCGGGTTGCTACATCGTCGACGACGATTTCGTGCAAGTCGGCCGCTGGTTCACGCGCGACGTGCCGCTCTGCGGCGATCCGCTCGAGCAACTCGTGACGACGTTCCTGTTGCACTCGATGGGCAGCCCGACGCGCTACGACGAACAGGACACCAAGGGCGCCGATCTCGTGCAGCGCGTCGCCGACAGTCGCGCCGAGGGCGTGCTGTTCTGTGCGCCGAGTTTCTGCGATCCCGCACTGCTCGATCAGCCCATGACCGTGAAGGCCATCGAAGAGCACGGTATTCCGTACACGAGTTTCAAATACTCCGAGAACACCGGGCAGTTCCAGGTGATCCGCGAGCAGGCGGGCACCTTCGCCGACTCGATCAAATTGTTCAGCGAAGCGGTGAACGAATGAGCACGACGACGAATCTCAAGGACCGCAGTCAGCTGCGTCAAAAGCAGATGATCGCGGCGCACTACTCGCGCTTGGCGCGTTCACCGCAAACCGGCGAGCGCAACGTCTACACCTTCGTGCCGGGCAACTTGACCGAGCTGGTGCGCAACTTCGATCTGCTGCCCGTGCTGCCGGAGATCAACGCGCTGCAATCGAGCATGCGCGGCAAATCGAAGGACTACATCGGCCTCGCCGAGAAGCTCGGCCACAGCGAAGACGTGTGCACCTACGTCAAGTGCGACGTCGGCATGATGAAGTCCGGCAACGTCGGGCCGACGGGCGAACGCCTGCCCGATCCGAACTTGCTGCTGCTTTCCTACACCGGCTGCTTCACGTTCATGAAGTGGTTCGAACTGCTGCGCCAGGAGTACAAGGCGCCGACGGTGATGCTGCACGTGCCGTATCAAGCCGACGGTGTGATCACCGACGCGATGCGCCAGTACATCGTCGCGCAGCTCAAGAAGAAGGTGATCCCGGCGCTCGAGAAGGCTTCGGGCAAGAAGTTCGACATCGACAAACTGCGCGAGCAACTGCGCCTGTCGGCGAAGGCCGAGGACGATCTCGTGTGGGTGCTGCAGTCGGCCAAGCACAAGCCTTCGCCGATCGATGCCTACTTCGGCGGCGTGTACTACATCGGGCCGATTTTCAGCGCCTTTCGCGGCACGCAAGACGCGGTCGACTACTACCGCGAGTTGCGCGAGGAGGTGCAGGAGCGTCTCGATCTCAAGCTCGGACCGATGACGCCCAGCGGCGTGATCGAGCGCGAAAAATTCCGCGTCGTCGTCGAGGGCCCGCCGAACTGGACGAGCTTCAACGAGTTCTGGCGCATGTTCTCCGACGAAGGCGCGGTGATCGTCGCCTCGACCTACACCAAGGTCGGCGGCACCTACGACTTCGGCTACCGCCACGATCCCGACCATCCGCTCGAGTCGCTCGCCGACTATTGCCTGGGCTGCTACACGAACTTCAACCTGCCGACGCGCGTCGACATGCTCGTCAAGTACATGGAGGAGTACGACGCCGACGGACTGCTCGTGCACTCGGTCAAGAGCTGCAATTCGTTCAGCGCCGGCCAACTCGTGATGCTCGGCGAAGTCGAGCGGCGCACCGGTCGCCCGGTCGGATTCCTCGAAAGCGATCTGGTCGACCCGCGCTACTTCTCGGCTGCGAACATCAAGAACCGCCTCGAGTCGTACTTCCAAATGGTCGCGCAGAAGCGCGCCGGGGGGGCCTGACCATGCGCATCGACTTCTGCGTCGGC
>CAYHRR010000447.1:0-3894 GCA_964358875.1 uncultured Planctomycetaceae bacterium
CTGCGGCTCGAACTTGCGGCTGCGTTGGTGCTCACGCTCGCGCTCGAAGAGGCCCGCGCTGAAACGACGGGTTTGCACGCGCGTAGCGAAGAGTTGACGCGCTTGCCGACTTGGGCGGGCGAGGCGTTGCTGCACGCCGGCTTGCTCGGTGGCTAGGATTCCGGCCTATCCCGCTCTCACAAAGGAGATGTCTCTGTGATCAAGAAGTTCGCACTCGGATTGTTGGTGTTCGTCGGCGCGCTGGTTCTGATCGGCTTCCTGTTGCCGAGCACCTATGCGGTCGAACGGTCCGTCACGATCAAGGCGCAGCCGCAAGCGATCCATGCTTACGTCGGCGATCTGCGCAAGTGGCCGGACTGGACGGCGTGGAACCTCACCAAGTTCCCGGACATGAAGTACTCCTACGAGGGCGACCCGACGGCCGTCGGCGGCGCACAAGTGTGGAGCGGCGAGTCGTCGGGTAACGGTCGTCTGTCGATCACGTCAACCGACGCCGCGACGGGGCTCGACTTCCTGCTCGACTTCGAGCAAGGCAAGTACGTGTCGACCGGCACGATCGATTACACGCCCGTCGGAGCGGAGACCGTCGTGACCTGGAGAAACACCGGGGATCTCGGCATGAACCCGCTCTCACGTTGGATGGGTCTCGCCTTCGATTCGATGATGGGCCCCGACTTCGAACAGGGCCTCGACAAGCTGAAGACCAGCGTCGAAGCACCGGCGCCGAATTCGCCGGCGACGGCGCCGACCGCGAAGTGATCGCGGCGCGATGATCCGCTACGAGGGCACGCTGTTCCGCCCGCCTTCGGAGGCGGACAGCTTGATCCTGCAGGCGACGATCGGGTGCTCGTACAACGAGTGCTCGTTCTGCGCGATGTACCGCGAGAAACGCTTTCGCGTTCGCAAGCTCGACGAACTGCGCGCCGAGATCGCTTGGGCGCGCGACAACGTCGACTTGGTGCGCAAGGTGTTCCTCGCGGACGGCGACGCGTTGATGGCGAAGAGCGCTTACCTCGGCGCGCTGCTCGACGAGTTGCGCACGGCCTTCGGCCCGCTGGCGCGCGTCAGTTGCTACGCGGGCCCGCAATCGCTGCACGTGCGCTCGGTCGACGAGATGCGCGAGCTCGCGGCGCGCGGACTGTCGCTCTATTACCTCGGCATCGAGAGCGGCCACGACGGCGTGCTCGAACGTTTGAAGAAGGGCGTCGACTCCGCCGAGATGATCCGCGTCGCGCTCAAGGCGCACGAGGCCGGCGTCAAGCTCTCGACGATGGTGCTGCTCGGCGCGGGCAATCGAGCCTTGTCGCGCGAGCACGCCGTCGAGAGCGCGCGCGTCGTCAACGCGATCCAACCGCGCTTCGTCAGCACCTTGGTGATGACGCCGGTCGAAGGCACGCCGTTGTGGGACGAGGCCGCGCGCGGCGAAGTCGACGAGTTGACGCCGCTGGAATTGGCGCGCGAGCTGCGTGAGTTCGTCGCGGGCCTCGAACTGCGCGGCTCGATCTTCCGTTCGAACCACGCGAGCAACTACCTCGCGCTCGGCGGCACCTTGCCCAAGGACAAAGCCGCGATCGTCGCCGCACTCGACACGGTGCTCGCGCATCCGCGCGGCGCTCCGTTCCGCGCGGCCTGGCAACGCGGCCTGTGATCGACGCCGCCGCGCGTGCGGCGCGCGGCGAGTTCAGTGCACGATCACGACCACCGAATTGGTGCGCTCGATCGTCGCGCCGTTGAGCGGATCGATCTCGTAGCCCTGGAAAACTCGCAGCCAGCCGGGGCTGACCGAGCTCGCCAAGGTGCGCGAGAAATCGACATGCCCCGCCGTCGGAATCGGCCCGAGCGGATGCTGTTGCACGCGGTTCGCGAGCATCTCGATCGTCGCTGTGCCGTCGTCGTCGACGAGCGCTTCGGTGCCCTGCTGCAAGCGCGCGTTGACGCCCGGTGTGCCGAACAGCGAGATCGTCCCGGACGCGCCCGGCACATCGAACCCGACCATCGACAGCGTCGGATCCGGCGGCGAGACCGGCGTTGCGAGGCTCGCCGGAAAAAAAGCACTCCCTAAGTAGGAGCCAGTCACCCGGACGCCCGAGTGTCGCAGGCTCGTGCCGGCCGCCGCACCGATCCCGTAGGCCACGCCGGCGTTCCCGTTCACATTGACATCGCCGTAGCGTCCCGAACAAATGACGTTCGATGGCAGACCGGCGACGATCACTTGCGCGCCAGACCCCAAGTACATCCCGCCGCCTCCGCTCGCGCCATCGACGCCGGCGTAGAAATCCCCGTTGCCGCCATGCCCGCCGACAACGTTGCTCAGCGCGACGTGCACTCGTGCGCCTGCGCCGCCAACTCCCATTCCGACACCACCGGCCTTCGGGGACGGAGGAAAGTCACGCCCCCGCCCTCCGAGCATGCGGCACGACACGAACTCGACACGCGAGCTGATGACCCCGGCACCCGCGTAGCCGCCCAAACTGGAGTACGACTGGAGCGGCCGCGTATCGCATTGGTGCATGCGCACGTCAGCGCACGAGTCGACGAGCACCAGGCTATTGCCCGACGTGGGGTAACCGGAGATGTGGCACTTGTGGACGATCACCGATCCCGCGCACTGCGTGATCTGTAGATCGAAGAACTGCAAGCCGCTGAGCACCGCTACCTGACCCGTGGGCACGTTTGTGACTCGCGTTCCCACGGCCACGAACGCTCCCGGTTCGGCGAAGATCGTCAAGCCGTGGTCGAGCACGAAGGACGTGTAGTCACCTTCACGGACGACCAGCACGTCGCCGGCCTGCGCGAAGGCGACCGCCGCCGGAAGACTCGTGAACTGCACACCAGTTCCGCCGCTGTCGTCGACCACGTAAGTGTTTCCCTGCGCTCGTAGCGTTGAGAGCGTGGTTCCGAGCAGGGCGAGCGCGAAGGTGAACCGTCGCAAAACTTGCATGTGATGTCCTCCTGGTGCGCGCCACTCTAGCTGCCTGCCCGCGAAGCGAGGCGCTCGCGCGCTCCGTTTTCGCTGTCGTTCAGGCGCGCCACGAAGTCGCGAAGGACGACGCGAGCACGAGCGCGCACAGCATTGCGGCTCTCCATCGACCGGGCCCGGAGCCCAGGCCGACGACGGCGGCGAGGCCGAGAAAACTCGCGGCCAAGGCGCCGAAATCGAAGCGCGGACGTTCGACGGCGAAGCTCGCGAGCGTGCGCTCGCCGAGCACGCGTCCACCCTCGCCGCGGAGTTCGACGACGATGCGCCATGCGCCGCTGCCGAGTGAGCGTGCGCTCGCGTTCGGAGCGCGAAACCACGTCGCGCCCTGCGGAGCCGGCTCGACCTCCGCGGTCTGCGCGACATCCGCGGTTCGCGCGACATCGACGCCGTGCGCAGCGTGGTGCGAGAGCGTGAGTTCTGCCGTGTAGCTCGCGCAGGAGTCGTCGAGGGCTTCGAAGCGCACGCGCGCGGACTCGACGGCGAGCCCGGGGTGGATCCAACCTTCGAACTCGCCGTCGCGCAACTCGCGCGGCGGCGCACGGACCAACTCGACCAATCCATCCGGCGGGTCGAGCTCGACTGCGGGCCGTTCATCGGGCACCGCTGTCGGGGCCAACACGACCAGCACGCCGAGCGAGAGCGACAGCGCTCCCGCCGCAGCGTTGCGCGCGAACCTCGGCGCTGCTTCGAAGCCTGCGCCCGCGAGCAACGCGAGCGCGACGGCGGCGAGTGCGGCGCCGCTCGATTCGACACCGCGCAGCCGACCGAACGTCTCGGCGACTCCCGGTGTGCGCGTCGCGAGCGCGAGGCCGAGCACGGCGAGCGCGGCGACGATCCGCGCTCCACGCAGCGGAAGCGCAGCACGCGTCAGCAACGCCGCAAGTGCGAGCGCGAGCACCGCGCTCGGCACCCAC
>CAYHRR010000448.1:0-3892 GCA_964358875.1 uncultured Planctomycetaceae bacterium
AGCCGCGCTGCAATGAACTCCGGTACAGCCGCGCCGCGCGTGACGAGACAGCGGACCGACTCGTCGCCGCCGCGCAACCGCCGGCTCCTTGCGCAGCTCACGCCGACGCCTGAACGCGGCTCGAAGCGCCGGCGCCGTACGCCGACACGAGATCGCGCGACCCGGACTCGGTGCTAACTTGGCGCGTCGATGGTGCGCGTGGACGTGTCCATCCCACGCCCTTGATTCAGCACCAGCACCACGAACGCGCGCACCGACTCGCGCCCGAAGCGCACGTCGGCAATTCGCAGCGCGTCGACGCGAAGCGCCTCGACGCGGGGCACGGAGCGCTTTGATGTTCGCGCACGCGGCGACGGTTTTTCTCGGCGCGTTCCTGCTGTTCCAAGTGCAGCCGATCGTCGCGAAGTCGATTCTCCCTTGGTTCGGCGGCGCGCCGGCGGTGTGGACGACGTGCATGCTGTGTTTCCAAACACTGCTGCTGCTCGGCTATGCCTACGCGCACGCGTCGGTGCGTTTGCTGCGGCCGCGCACGCAAGGTGTCGTCCATCTCGTGTTGCTCGTCGCTGCGCTTCTCGCGTTGCCGATCCACGCGAACGCAGCGCTGCGCTCCGGTGGCGCAGGGGCACCCACGTTCGAGATCCTGCTGCTGTTGTTGCGCTGCGTCGCGCTGCCGTACTTCGTGCTCGCGGCGAGCGCGCCGTTGGTGCAAGCGTGGTCGGCTCGCACGAGCGCTGGATCGTCGCCCTACCGCCTCTACGCGCTCTCGAACGCCGGATCGATGCTCGGACTGCTCGCCTATCCGGTGGCGATCGAGCCTTGGATGGCGACGCGCACTCAGGGCTACGTTTGGTCGTGGGCGTTCGTCGCGTTTGCACTGCTGTCGCTGCTCTGCGTGCGCAACGCGTGGCGCGCGGCACCGCTCGCCATCGAAGCGACGAAAAACGCGTGCGTTCCGGCGGAAGTGAGCCCGCGTCCGACGCGCACTCAGCGCCTCTTGTGGCTCGCGCTGCCCGCCTGCGCGACGACGCTGCTGCTCGCCGTTACCAATCAACTGTGTCAGGAAGTGGCGGTGATTCCGCTGCTGTGGATCCTGCCGCTCAGTGTGTATCTGCTCTCCTTCGTGCTGTGCTTCGAAAGCGAGCGCTGGTACTCGCGCTCGTGGTGTCTGCCGGTCTTGATCCTGACTTTGATCGTGTTGACGCAATGCGCGGCGCTCGGCGCGCGCGTCGGGATCCTGTTCGCAGTGCCCGTGTATTCGCTCGGGCTGTTCGTGTGCTGCATGTTCTGCCACGGGGAACTGGCCGCGCGGCGCCCGGGGCCGGAGCGGCTCACGGCGTACTACTTGATGATCGCGCTCGGCGGTGCGCTCGGCGGCGCCTTCGTCAGCATCGCCGCGCCGCTCGTCTTTCGCGGCTTCGACGAGATGTACGTGGGACTGCTCGCCTGCGCGCTATTGGCGGCGGGCTTCGTGTTCAAGAGCCCGCCGTTGCGCAAGACCGGTCGCGCTTGGCATCCGGCGTTGCCCGTGCTGATCGCGATGGCGTGCATCATCGCCGCCGTGCTCAGCATGCGCGTGATGACGCGCACGCAGCCCGGCGTGCGCGAACTGCGCAATTTCTACGGCATTCTGAAGGTTCACGACCTGACCGCGCCCGACGGCAAAGGCGACATGCGCTATCTGACGCACGGCGGCACGCGGCACGGCCAACAGTTCACGGCGCCGGAGCGACGCGCGACGCCGACGACCTACTACGGTCGCGCGAGCGGAGCGGGGATCTTGCTCGAAGAGTTGGCGGCGCAACCGAAGCTGCACGTCGGGATCATCGGACTCGGCGCGGGCGTGCTCGCCGCCTACGGTCGGCCCGGCGACACCTATCGGTACTACGAGATCAATCCGCTCGTGATCGACATCGCGCAGCGCGAATTCACCTTCCTCGCCGATTCGCGCGCGGCGAGCGAGATCGTGCGCGGCGACGCGCGCCTGATGCTCGAGCGCGAAGCGGACCAGGGCTTCGACGTGTTGCTCGTCGACGCGTTTTCGAGCGACGCGATTCCGGTGCACTTGCTGACCGAGGAGGCCTTCGCGCTCTACTTCCGCCACATCGCTGCGGACGGAGTGCTCGCGCTGCACGTCTCGACGCGCCACTTGGATCTCGGCCCGTTGATCGTCGCGCTCGCTGAAGGCGCGCAGAAATCGACGCTGGAAATCCACAGTGCGGCCTCCGACGAGCACGCGACGCTCGACGCGCGCTGGATTTTGGTCTCGTCGAACACGGAGTTGCTCACGAGCGAGCGCGTTCGCGCGGCCGGAATGCCGGTGGCGGTCAGCGCAACGCCGCTGCGCGTTTGGACCGACGACTTCAGCAATCTGCTGCACGTCTTGAAGTAGCGGACGGCGGCTCGCTGAGCGCTGAGTTCGTTCACGGCGCCCGACCGGCGCGTTCTGCGGAAAAACCGGGCCGACCGGCCTCGTCGACGCGGCCTCTTGCGCGCACACGCTCCGAGCGCAGGGCGCAACCGAGACGATCAAAACGGAATGTCACCCGGCGCGACATCGAGCGGCTCGATCGTGCGCTCGACCTGCGGAGAAACCTCGCTCACGCGCGGCACTTCGCGCACGAGCGCTGCGCCGCCGAAGGGTTGATCGATGTTGCGGCGCGCGACGTCGGCGAGCATGTCCATGTGCGCGAGCGCGGCGTGCAGCGTGCGCTCGGTCGTGTCGATGACCAGGCGCGAGCCGTTGCTCGTCCACTCGGCGTCCGGCGAGCGTCCGATGTCGCTGTCGAGCGGCAGTTCGCCGAGGAACATCTTGTTCGCGCCGCTGAGCACGCGCGCGTCGAGCACGAACACACATCCGCGATCGCTCTCGCGGCGCATCAAGCGACCGAAGCCTTGGCGAAATTTCCCGAGCGCGCGCGGCAAGTAGATGCGCTTGCGCTGTTCGCTCGCGCCGAGCGCGGCGCACTGCGCGTGGTGGTATCGATCGGGCACGCCGTAGGGCAGTTTGACGATCACGAGGTATTCGAGCGTCTCGCCGGGAAAGTCGGCGCCGTACCAAAACGTGTCGACGCCGAAGAGAATCGAATCGACGCGCGCGCGGAACAGTTCGCCGAGCTCTTCCTTGCGCACGCCCGGCATGTTCTGGAACCACAGCGGAATGCCGCGTGCGCGGAAGAACCCGGTCAGTTCTTCGCCGGTGCGGCGCGCTTCCTCGGCGTTGGTGAACAACACCAACATGCGGCCGCGCGTGCGCTCCCCGAGATGCGCGATGAAGCGCCGCACGTATTGCTGGAACAGCTCGCGCGAGCGCGTGAGGTCGGGCGCATCGTTGGGAACGCACACGAGCACGCGCGAGTAGTCGAAGGGCGCTTCGGCGCGGAAGGTCTCGACGACGCACGGCTCGCGTTGCTCCGTTTCGAGCGGATGCATCGCGCGATCGAGACCGAGGTAGGCGATCGACGTCTCGAAGCCGTTGCGCAGCCAGGTCGTCGCCGAAATCAACGTCGCGCTCTCGAGCTGCGGGTAGTAGCTGCGCCCGAGGATTTCATTGGGCAGCAACACGCGCGCGGCGAGCAGGTCGTCGCCGCGTCCGTCGGTTTCGACGTCGTAGAAGCGCTCTTGCGCGAAGGTCGGCCGTCCGTCGGAGCGCGGAATCCACTGATCGAGCGCTTCGAGCCACTCGGACATGTCGCCGCGCGCGATCTCGAGCGCACGCCGCACGCGCGCCATACCGCGTGCGGGGATCGCGTCGATCGAGCCGGCGAGTTGGCTCAAGCCTGCGTCGAGCGCGTTCGCGGCGCCGACCAGTTGCTCGTGCGCACGCGTCAACGCGCGAGCGCCGGCGAGCACGCGCGCGTCGGCCGTGGACTCGCGCTCGATCGTCAGCACGTAC
>CAYHRR010000449.1:0-3883 GCA_964358875.1 uncultured Planctomycetaceae bacterium
TCTCGGGAACGCGCGCGTCGTCGATCTGTTCGCGCCAGCGGCGGAACTGTTCCTTCTTCTCTTCGATGTACGTCGCGCGCACCTGCTCGCGACCGACGCGGAAGGCCGTGTCGCGCAGTTCCGTGGCCCGGTCGTTGCGCGGGTCTTCGTGCAGGGCCTGGTTGCAGAAGTCGATCGATTCGTCGTAGTTGCCCGCTTCGAAGGCCCCGATGGCCTGCTCGAGCATGTTGTTGACGAGCGCCTCACGACGCGCCTTCTGCATCTTCTCGGTGTCGCGCAGAGCGTCGACGGCCTTCTTGCTTTCCGAGTCGCGGCGCGCTTGTTCGTCGCCGATGCGAGCGCTGGTCGCCTGCTCGTAGAGGCGCTCCACTTCCTTGTCCATGCCGGCCCAGTCGATCGATTGGGGGGCCCAGCGGACGAAGTTGCGCGCGATCGAGAACTCGGCGATGGCCTTGTCGTAATCGCCGCGCGACAGGAACACCTTGCCCTGCTCGATGCTTTCGCGGGCCTGGCCCTGCATCTGCTGGACCTTGATGCGCCAGCGCTCGCCGAGGTCGTCGACGGTGGCGCCGGAGCGGCCCTTGCCGAGCATCGCGGTGACCTGGTTGAGCAGTGTCTTGGCCTCGACGTTGGTCGCGTCGAGCTCAAGCGCCTTGAGCAGCTCGCTCTCGGCCTCGGCCAGGCGCACCTGGTCGATCATCGCCTTGGCGGCGGCGATCGATTGCTCGACGAGCAGCACCTTCTTCTGGGCGTCCAGCGTCAGCTTGTCCTTCTCTTTGTCGAGAAGGTCCTGCGCCGAGGCGGGATCCTGCGTCGCGACCGACTCGGCCGCTTCGTGACTCGGAAGGGGGATGCTCGGGGTGCCGTGCACGTTCGCCGGGGCGACCGTGTAGTTGGGCGCCGTGGCGCAGGCCGCGGACAGGAGCATGCAGAACGGAATAGCGTTGCCGACCTTGCTCATCGCGTGGGGCTGTCGAATCGACGGTTGTGGTGGGGACCCGTTCAAGACCGCGAACCCGGGATCGGCGTCGTCTACGTCGACAGAGTCGCGGACAAGGGGGGAACAACTGCTGGCGGAACCGCGGAGAGTCGACCGACGCGCGGTGACCTCTGCGGGGGGTGGGGAACGCGGGAAGATAGCTTCGAGGTCAGGCTTTGGAAAGCGCCGAGTCGGCGTTCTCCGGCATCACAAAGCGACCGCGGCGAGCCCGTTCGAACGCGCCTCGACACAGCGCTCGTCGAGCGCGTGGCGAGAAACGATCGGGGGCGAACTCGATGCGCTGGTGACCGAACCTGCGGCATCGAAACACCGCCCGGAACGAGCGCGCACGGCCTGCCGTCAGCGGCGCTGTCCGTGGCGCCCCGAGCGGGCGCGGGGTGGTCTACCGCACTCGCGTCGCCGGTCTACCGCGCGGCGGGCGAGAATCCCCGCTCATGGAAACTGAGCCTCGAGCCACAGGAACAGTCGCCGCGTTTCCTCGGGCAACGCCTCGGCCCGGAACTCGCGCGACCCGAGCTGAGCCGCGAGCGCCGAAAGCTGGCTCGCCACCCAATCACGGCGCGTCGGGTCGAGGCGCGACCAGGCGAATGCCGCGTGGAGTTGCTGGGCCTTGAGGCGATACCAAGCGGTGCTCCACGGCGGCTCGCCGGCGAGCAGTTGGTTGAGCAGGACCATGGCCTGCTCGAACTCGGACGCTGCGACGGCGGACCCAGCCCGTTCGACAACATGGCCGGCGTCGCCTTCGTCGGCGCTCCATGCGATCCACCCGGCGGTCGCCAGGGCGAAATGCAACACCGTGTCGCGCGTCGGTCGTTCCGGCGCTTGCTCGGAAACGAGCGGGGCCAACACGCGCGCGGCGTCGGCAGTACGCAACAGGCGCCGATAGGTCTCTCCGAGTTCCGGCAAGACTCCGCGGTTCAGCTCCGGCGCGAGTTGTGCCTCCCCGGCGAAGCGCGCGACCAAGGTCTCGAGCAGCGGCAGCGCGGCCTTCCAGTCTTCGAGCGCGAACCAGCACTGCGCCTCGGCGTGCAGGTTGCGGAAACCGGGCTCGCTTGCGCTTCTGTTGAGCGCGCTCAGGCTGCACGCCATGTCGTGCAATCGAGCTGCCTTTTGCTCCGCATCGGGCGCCGCGTCGTAGCCGGACTTGGCGAAGTCGAAGGCCAGCTGCGCGGCGCGCGCCGTCCAGGCTTCCGTCGGAAACGCGCGCGAGGCGTCGGCTAGTCGCGCCTGGACTTCGGCGCGTCGGTCGAGCCGCACCAAGGCCTCGATGGCGTGACAGGCGAGGCGTGCAGCGACGCGCGGCGAATTCGCGAAACGTGCGCCGAGTTCGTCGACGCGGGCCAGGACCGCGCGCCATTCCCGTTCGCCGGCGCGCGCGGATTCGGCGAGCGCAGCCGCGGCCAATTCGGCTGCTTGGAGTTGCGCGGCGCGCAGCGTTGCTTCGGCCGCGGCGTCGGCTGCCTGCGGCGGAATCCGAGCGAGGCACGCGTCGAAGAACGCGAGCGCCGTCTCCCATGCACCGCGCTCGAAGGCACAGCGGCCGAGCCCGATCAAGGCCGCGGGGTACAGCGCGCGCTCGGTTCCGATGTCCGCGTACGCAGCGCTCGCTTCGTCGAAGCGTCGCACGCGGAAGGCGCGCTCGGCGCGCGCGAATTGAACGCGCGCACGCACCTCGGCGTCGGTGCCGTATTCGATGTACGCGAGTTCGGCGCGCTGCAACTGTGCAGCGGCGAGCGCGTCCTCCGGCGCCGCTCGTGCCGCCACGCTCGCGGACTCGTAGAAGCCGGCCGCGATGTCGGCGTCGAGGTCGTGCGAGGCGCGCGCTTCGTCGAGCGCTTCGCCGTAGCACTGCGCGGCCTCCGCGTCGCGACCGAGCTTGTGGAAGCTGCGCGCCAAGTAGAACTTCACGGTCGCCATCCAAGCGCCGCGTGTCTCGGCGTCGCGCGCAGCGAGCGCGACCACCGTGCGGGTCAAGTCCGTGACCGCGTCGTCCCAGCGCCGCGCTCCGAACGCCGCCAGCGCGGCTTCGACCAAGATCTGCGCATCGAATTCGCGGTCCGCGCGCGCGACGAGCAGCGCGAGCAGCTCACGCGCCCGAAGCTGTAGGTCATTGCCCGCGTTTTCGGCCGAAATCTCGAGCAACAGACTCGCCGCGAAGTCGCGAGCGTCCGCCTGTGGCGCGCCGTTTTGGTTGCGAGCTGCGTCGCCGGGAAGCCGCCGCGTGCCGACGCCGCCGTTGGTGCCGAGAAGCGCTCCGTCGACGGCACACAGGGCGCGCGCGGTCTCGAGCAACGCGAGGTAACCGGTCGGCCGTTCGAGGTCGAGCCGCTCGCGCTTCCATGTGTCGACGAGGTGCAGTCCCGCTTCGATGGCGCGCGCGATCTCGCCTTGCGCTCGTTGCGCGCGCAAGGCGCCCAAGGTCGCGACTTGCAGCGCGCGAAAGCGACTTGCGCGCTCGCTCGGCCCGATGCCGCGCTGTTCGACCAGCGCCGTCCACACATCGAGGTCACGCGGAAGCGCGGACTGGGCTGCGGACTCGAAGTAGTGCTCGGCCCGCGCCGGCGCCGTATCGAGTTCGAGTGCGCCCAGTTCGAGCCACGCGCGCAATTGCCACGTCGAATCCGCCGGCGCGAATTCGAGCATGCGCTCGAAGCTCGCTCGCGCGGCCCGCAAATTCTCGGTGGTGTCGGCGCGCGCGAGCGCGAGTTGCGCGTCGCCCTGCAACGCGAGCAGGCGGCACGCTCGGACGTTGTCTGCTGCGCTGATCAGCGACGCGTCGGCGGGCCGGATGCGCTCGAGCAATTTCGCGACTTCAGTGAGCGACTCGCTCAGGCGCGCCGTGCCTTCGCTGCGTCGTTGCGCTGCGTCCGGCTGCACGGCGCT
>CAYHRR010000450.1:0-3882 GCA_964358875.1 uncultured Planctomycetaceae bacterium
GCATCGGGGTTCCGACGCCGACGGCGGTGGAATTGCGCGACGGATCGCCCGAGGCGCTGTCGTTCGTCGCCGGAGTGCTGCAGCGCGACGAGCCGCACCTCGCCGAGCACGCGCGCCGCGAGCTGTCGCGCTTGCTCGGCAGCGACACCGGCGCGATGCCGCCGCGCGGTCGCGAGCGCGATGCCTGGGTCGCTGCGTTGCGACAGACACTCGCCAAGAGCGTGCGCTGAGCGCGTTCGAGCGCGCCGCGAATTTTTTGCTCGGACGACGGCGCGCCGCATGCACGGCGACGGCGCTCGCATGGCGCGCGAGGCTTGGCCTGCGCACGACGAGCGCTGGCAGGAACTTGCAATGCCGAGTATTTTTTCGGACCTCGGCGCCCATGCGGGCGCCGTTTGTTTCGACCCTCGAGCTCGACATCCGGAGAGATCCAGCGTGCGCCGTACCAACTACTTCGTTTCCACCGCGTGCCTTGTCGCGTCCCTTGCGCTGACGGCTCGCGCCCAAATCGGCGCTACGTGGACGCGTGTATGCGACATCTCGACGGTGGGCAATCAGGCGACCCAGGGCCCGTTCGCGGAGGGCTACGACATCTCCGACAACGGGCGCTTCGTCTGCTTCACCAACTTCGACCCGCTCGACCCGCGTGACGTCAACGGCTACGCGGCCGGCAGCTACGACGTCTACGTGCGCGACCTGCTGCTCGACCAGACGATCCTGGTCAGCATGGATGCAGCGAATACCTACTCGGCCGGCGGCTGCGCAGGAAACGGTTCGGGCGGACCTGCGCTATCGAGCACCGGTCGCTACGTCGCGTTCGCGTCGTATTCGACGTCGCTCGTCGCGGGCGACGCAGGTATCGACTGGGACGTCTTCGTGCGCGACACCCAGACGAACACGACGCTGCGCTGCAGCGTCACGAGCACCGGCGGCGAGCCGAACAACAACTGCACGGGACAGGCGATCTCCGGCGACGGCCGCTACGTGTGCTTCGACTCCACCGCGACCGACATCCTCCCGGCGGCGACCAGCGGCGCGAAGCAGGTCTACCGCTTCGACCGTCTCACCGGCCAAGTCGCGCTCGTGAGCTGCAACGCGGCCGGGGTCGCTGCGAATCAGTACTCCTACGCCGCGAACGTGAGCGCCGACGGCCGCTACGTCGTGTTCACGAGCGACGCCAACAACCTCGGGCCGATTGACGCCAACGGTTCGAGCGACGTGTACCGCAAGGACATGCTGACAGGTCAGGTCGCGCTCGTCTCGATGGACCTCACGACCGGCAACGCATCGATGGTGGGTATTCCGATCAGCGGCGCGCCTTCCGTCTCCGCCGACGGTCGCTACGTCGCCTTCGACACGCTCGTGCCGTTCGCGGCGAACGACCTGAACTTCGGCGACGTGTATGTGCGCGACATGGTCGCGAACACGCACACGCTCATGTCGCTCGGGCTCAACGGACTGAGCGTAGGCGGATCCATGGGCGATCTTTCGGCCGATGGAAAGCACGTCGTGTTCACCAGCGCCTCGGGCGGCGTCGTCGCGAACGACACCAACGGTTACGCCGACGTGTTCGTGCGCGACTGGGTGCTCGGCCAGACGACGCGCGAGTCGGTTTCCTACGCCGGCGGCGACGCCAACGGCCACGTCAGTTCGATGGCGATCTCCGGCAACGGGCGACGCTTGGCGATGCTTTCGCAGTGCACGAACTTGGTTGCCGTCGACAACAACGGCATCTGGCCCGACGTGTTCGCGCGCGACCGCGGCCTCTCGCCGATTCCGCAGATCTACTGCATCGCGCAGACCAACAGCCAAGGCTGCCTCCCGACGATCGGCTTCGCCGGAGTACCGAGCGCGAGCAACGCGAACACGTTCCACATCACCGCGACGAACGTGATCTCCAATCAGTACGGCACGATGATCTACGGCGTGAACGGGCCGTCGAACCTGCCCTTCCTCGGCGGTTACCTGTGCGTGCAGCCGCCCTTCGTGCGCATGAGCGTGACGAACACGCAGGGCACGCCCTTCGCGTACGACTGCAGCGGCGCGTTCTACTACGACTTCAACACCTACATCGCCGGCGGCGCGGATCCGGCGTTGCAAGTCGCCGGGACCGAGTTCTGGGCGCAGTTCTGGAGCCGCGATCCGGTCGCAGCGTCGACGACCAACTTGACCGACGCGCTGTCTGCGGTCGTGCAGCCGTAGCGCGAAGCAAAGCCGCGTTCGGAATGGAGGCCGGGCCGGCCTGCGCGCGTCGACGCACCAGCGCGTTCGGCCAGCTCGGGAGTGTCCAAGATCGTCGGCGGCCCGCGACCTCGCGTGACACGCCGCCGATCGCGAGCAAAGGCCCGGGGAGCGAAAAACGCTGAGCCTTTCCATGTGCGTTGAGCCGCCGCGACGGCCAGCTCGTTTGCGGAACGGCTACGCTTGGAACACCTGTCCTCCAACGCACGGATGGTCTCCATGCTTCGATACACACGTTCAGCGTTCGCGACACGCCGCGTCGTCACGACTCTCGCACTCGCACTCGCAGTCGCTTGCGCGCCGCTGTTGGCGAACGGACGCGAGGGCGGGGGAGAAGTCACCGTGCTCGCGGACGGCGCGAAAGCCGAGGCGTCCGCGCTCTTCGGCGCGGCCTATGCGCGCCGCGACGTTCGCGCGAACACGTACACGTCGAGCACTCAAGACTCAGCGGCCCTCGCGCTCGACGCCGCCGGTCGCGTGGTGCTCGCGTGGCAGAGCAAGCGCCAGGAAGTGGACGGCAGCCTCGGCATCTATGCGCAGCGCTTCGACGCGCGCGGCGAACGTCTGGGCGCAGAGGTGCACGTCAACTTGACCGCGCGCGGGATGCAGTCGCGGCCCGTGATCGCGCTCGCCTCCGACGGCGCGGCCTGGATCGCCTGGGAGTCCTTCGGACAGGACGGCGAACAGGGCGGCATCGTCGTGCGCCGACTCGACTCCGGTCTTGCGCGGGGCACGAACGAGTTGCTCGTCAACGAGGCGCGCGCGGGCCACCAGAGCGAGCCCTCGATCGCGTGCGACTCCGCAGGCCGGGCGCTGATCGCCTGGACCTCACCGAGTGCGCAGGGGCGTTCGCGCAGCGTGTTCGCGCGCTGTTTCGCCGCCGACGGGAGTCCGCTCGGCGCGGCGTTCGAAGTCGGCGGAGCGCACGAGGGCAACGACGGTCTGCCCAACGCCGTGTGCGAATCGGGCAGCACCTTCGCGCTCGTGTGGGCGCGCACCGACGCGCATGGCCGGCCGGCGGGCATCTTCGGCCGGCGCATTTCCGCAACAGGCGGCGCTCTCGGAGCCGAGGTCGAGATCTCGCCGCGCGACGACGCGCTGCACATCGAGCCTGCGCTCGCAGCGAATGCGCGCGGCGAACTGCTCGTCGGTTGGTTGACGGCGCGCGGAGAGGACTACGTTCCGAGCCTGCGCTTGCTGCGTCCCGCAGCGCACTCAGCCGACGCACCGGTTTGGACGCTCTCGCCCGTGCGCACCTTCGCGCCTCAGACCGGCGGCTACACGAGCGGCCTCGACGTCGCGCTGCGCAACGACGGTCGCGCGCTCGTGGCCTGGAGCAGTTTCGGCGAAGAGCGCAAGAAGGCGGGACTGTTCGCACAGGCGTTCGAGCCCGACCTCGCGCCGAGCGCCGAGGTCGTGCACCTCAGCCTGTTCCGCGAGGGCGACCAGCGCATCGAAGCTGCCGTCGGTTCGCACCGGCTCGCGTTCTCCGACGACGGTCGCATCGCATGCGCGTGGAGTGGGAATTCCGGCCAAGGTGACGAGAAGTCCGCCAACTTGAGCCTGTGGTTGCCTACGGCGCTCGATCTCGAAGCCCTCGTCGCGCGCGCGGCGCAGCTGCCCACGCCGCCGACGGAGGCA
>CAYHRR010000451.1:0-3868 GCA_964358875.1 uncultured Planctomycetaceae bacterium
CGTCTTGGGGCGGGCCCCCCCCGCGGCGGGCTGCGCGCGCCGCAATCCTATGAGGCCGCGCAGCGCGCGGCCTGACTCGTGACGCTCGTTCCGCCCAAAGCGGCGAAACGAGCGTCACGAGTTTTGGAAGAAGAGCGGTACTTGGCCCGGCGAGCGTCACATGCGGCGGATTCGTCGGCCGTTCGCACGATTCCCGAGATTCGCCAGGGACTCAGCCGCTCGATGTCGTGAGAGCCGGTGGTGGAAGTCACGGCGCGACGCCTCGTCGCGGACCGGACGCGGAATCAGGCGCCGCCCCACCCCAACCACGAACTCCGACGCATGAAGCTCTCCGCGACTCCCTCGATCACGATTGCACTGGCAGCCTGCGCGCTGCTCGCACAGGCCCACGCTCTCACCGGCGAACCCACGACGACGAGCGACGCGCTCGGCACGCCCGCTTCGCTGTACTTCGGCGATGTCGACGGCGACGGCCTCGACGACGCCTTCGTCGTCAGCCCGACCGGGCAGGCGAGCCTGCTCTTCAATCGCGGCAGCGGCCTGTTCGACGACATCACGTTGGCCAGCGGCCTCGCCCAACTCGAAGGCAGCACCTGCGCGCTGTTCGCCGACTTCGACGGCGACGGCCACCTCGACCTGTTCGTCGGATCCAGCGAACAGCGTCTGTGGCGCAACCTCGGCAACGCATCGTTCGAGGCCGTCGACAGCGGCATCGACCACGACCTCGTCGACCTCGCGGCGACCGCCGTCGACGCGGACAAGGACGGCTTGCTCGACATTCACGTCCACACCGAGGCCGGCGACCTGCTCTACCGCAACACAGGCCACGCCAAGTTCGAGCGCGTCGAGCTGCCGATGGCGGGCCACCCGGCGCACGAGACGACGATCCTGGACACCGGCGACGACACCGCGCTCGCAGGTCGCGAACCGCGCGACGAAACGCCGACGCGCCGCCGCCTGCGCCGTTGGTTGCGCGCGCGCGCCAACGCCAATCCGAGCTCGAGTGCCGCCGGTGCGAACAACGCCATCTCGGGCAATCCCGCGATGCTGGCCACCTGCCCGGTGAGCCTCAAAGACGTCGCCACCGGCTCCTGCATCAGCGCCTCGAGCACGCCGCTTCTCGGCACGCTCTACCCGCTGTCGACGAACTTCGACGTCACCGCTTCGGGCGCGATAGGCATGGGCACGACGGCGCCGCTCGGCAATCTCGACATCGTCAGGTCCTCGGCGCGCGTGCGCATCGGCGCGAGCGGCAACAACGAAACGGCGGCGCTCAGCCTGCTCGAGAACAACAGCGAGACGTCCGGCTTCGACGTGCGTTACGAGGGCAACCTCAACCAGTTTCAGATCGCCGCGCGCGACGGCACGGCGACGCCGGTGTCGCGCCTCGCCGTCAACCGCACGAACGGCAACGTCGGCATCGGCACTACGGCGCCGGCGCAGAAGCTCGATGTCGCGGGCAACGCGCTCGTCTCGGGCTCGGTCACGGGCAGCACCATCGCGTCGACGATCGCGACCGGAACCGCACCGTTGAGCGTCGCGTCGACGACCAAGGTGACGTCGCTCAACGCGGACATGCTCGACGGGCTCGACTCGGCCGCTTTCACGCAGCTCGGCAACTCGATCGAGTCGAGCGAGATCACCAACGGCACGATCACGACGGCGGACATCGGTCAAAACGGCGCGACGAGCGGCCAGACGCTCAAGTGGAGCGGCAGCGCGTGGGCGCCGTCTGCGGACGCGAGCGGCCCGTGGTCGTCGAGCTTCGGCGACACCTACGTCGCGAGCGGCAACGTCGGGATCGGCACGAACTCGCCGAGCTTCACGGTCGATGTGCAATCGCCCACTACCGCGACCCTCCGCATGAACTCACCCAACGGCACAGTGCAGAGCTTGACCCAATCCGGCAACGGCTTCGACATCTCGGCGAACGCCGGCGGCTACGCGATCGGTCGCCACAACATCGACTGGCTGTTCAGCCTCGATTATGCGTCCGGAAACGCATGGCTGGGCAACAGCCTCGGCATCGGCACGACGACGCCGACGTCACCGCTGACGGTCGCGGGCACGATCGAGTCGACCTCGGGCGGCATCAAGTTCCCCGACGGCACGGTGCAGACAACGGCGTCCGTCGCGAACACCGCCAACCAGTACCTCGCGCTCGGCCCCGGCGATTTCCTGCCCCTGGACAGCAACGATCGCGTCGTCAACAGCTGGTACGACGGCGTGTGGGCCTACTCGGGCGAGCTGGTCGCACCGATCCATCTGCCGGACGGAGCGCAGATCACGGGCGTGCGGCTGACCGGTTTCGACACGCTGGCAACGGTCAACCTCGCCGTCGAGATCGACTCGAAGGTCCGCAACGGGATCAGCTCGGCCACCGTTTACAGCCACACCTTCCCGGCGACCGGCGGGTACTTCGACCAGAACACCGTCGCGGGTCCGATCACCGTCGACAACGCGAACTTCACGCGCTTCATCGGTGTCTATCCGGTGGGCGGCGGCTGGCCCGGCACGTCCGCGCTCTCGATCACCTCGCTCATCGTCGAATGGTCGATGCCGTGAGCTGAGTTCGGTCGAGGACTGCTCGCGCGCCGCCGCCGCTCATCGGAGCTGCGGCGGCGCGCTCATTTGGTACGGACATCGAGCGCGCGTTGCAGCACGAGTTGCCGCGCGATCTTGCGCTCGAACTCGCTGAGCGTCGTGTCCGCGGTGACGCGCTCCGCCACGCGCTCGCTCTCGCGCAGCTCGGCGAACCAACCTGCGACGAGCGGCTCGACGCGTGCGAGCGCGCGCTCTCGATCCGCACGATGCGCGAGGCGTGTCCGCATCGGCTCGGGCTCCCACACACGCACGCTGCCGTCGCCTGAACCCGCGATCAAACGCTCGCCGCTCTCGTCCCACGCCAACGCGCGCACGTAGTCGGTCGGACCGCCGAGGCGCGCGACGGAATCGAAGGTCGCCGCGTCCCACAGACGCACGTTCTGGTCCAAGCCGCCGCTGGCGATGCGCTTGCCGTCCGGACTGAAATCGACGCACATCACCGCCGCGTCGTGTCCGACCAATTCGGCGACGACCGTGCCCGTCGCGATGTCGACCACGCGCACGCGACCGTCGGCTCCGGCGAGCGCGAGCGCGGAATCGTCGGGAGAAAAGGCCATTCCGAAGGCCATGCCGAGTCCGAGGCGACGCTCGATCGTCAACGTGTGTGCGTCGAGCAACAACAGCTCCGACTGCACGGATGTGCTCATGTCCGGAATCGAGGACGTCGATGCCGCGACGCGCCGGCCGTCGTGGCTCCAGGCCATGCACATCACGCGCGGGCAATCGGCGAGCGGCAGCGAGCGAAGCGTGTGCAGCGTGTCGAGGTCGACGAGCTCGAGCGCGCCCTGCGGTGCGAAGGCCAGTCGGCTGCCGGCGGGATCGAGCGCCACCGCGTAGACCGGCGCGTCGGACGGGATCGATGAGCGCGCGCCGCTCGGCGCATCGAGGAGCTCAACGCGGAAGTCCTTGCTTGCGCGGTCTCTCCAGACGGCCGCCGCGATGCGCGAGCGGCGCGCGCACACATCCATCGACATCACGATCTCTCCGGGCGCGAGCAGCGCGGCGATCGGCGTCCCCGTGCTCGCATCCCACACACGCAGCGAGCCCGCGTCGCCGCGCCAGCCGTCCCAACCTCCCGAGACGATCAGTCCGCAGTCCGGCAATTCGCCGACGCCGTACACGAACGCCGTGTGACCGCGGAACGCGCCGCCGGCTTCGGACAAGAAATTCCAGACGCGCAACGTGCCGTCCGACTCGAGCGCGCCGACTTCGTCGCTGCCGATGAACGCCACGGAATCGGAGCTGAGCGCGTCGGTGCCGAACG
>CAYHRR010000452.1:0-3864 GCA_964358875.1 uncultured Planctomycetaceae bacterium
AGCTTCACGGTCGACGCGGACAGCCACTACCACATGCGGCGCCTCGAGCGCGCGCTCGACGAAGGTCTGCCGGTCGCCGAGACCGATCCGCTGCTCGACTTCCCGCACGGTTCGGCGATCCCGTGGCCGCCGTACTACACCTACGCGCTCTACGCGACGCTCGCGCCTTTTGCGCCGAGCGAGCACGCTGCGCGCGTCGCCTTCGTCGAGCGCAACGTCGCACTCGCGCCCTGGTTTGAAGCCGCGCTCGCCGCCGTGGTCGTCGCGCTCGCTGCCTGGCGACTCGCTCGTCGCTGCGCGTGCAACGTGCGCGCCTTCGCAGCGCTCGTCGCGGGCTCCGTCTACGCGCTATGGGGCGGCTCGCTCTACTACAGCTCGCCCGGCAACGGCGATCACCACGCCTGGATCGCGTTGCTCTTCGCGTTGCTGCTCGCCTTCGCGTCGCGAGCGCTCGAAGAGGACGCGCTCGGCTCGCGCGCAGCGGGCGCTCGCAACGGCATCGCGCTCGGCCTCGTCGCGGGCGTGATGATGGGCTCGTGGGTCGGCGCGCTCGTCTACGTCGCGCTGATTCAACTCGCGTTCGGCGTCGCGCTGTTTGCGAACGCGAAGCGACCGCGCCGCGGCCTCGCGACGCTCGGTGTCGCCTTTCATCTCGCGTGGGCAGCGAGCCTTGCTCCGGCCGTCCTCGCGAGTCCGTGGAAGGACGCGCAGCCGTGGATGTCGATCAATCTGTCGTGGCTGCACCTCGCCCATCCGCTGCTCGGCGCGTGCATTTTCCTTCCTCTATATGTGCTTCCCGTGGCGAGCACCGCCGCGCGCCGTTGGCCGTGGATCGTCGCGGCCGCTCTCGGCGCACTCGGCGTCGCGCTCGCGCTCGGCGATTTCGCCCTCGCGCGCGGCGTGCGCGATGGCTTTGCGTGGGCGAGCCGGCAAAACACGTTCATGGCGTTCATCACCGAGTCGCAGCCGCTCGCATGGGGACAGATCGGCGGCTTCAGCGCGCTGGCGGCGTCGCTCGGTCTCGGCGCGCTGGTGCTCGCGCCGCTGTGGGTGTGGCTTGCGTCGAAGGCCTGGCGCGGAAAGCAGCTCGAACTCGCGCCGCTGGTCATCGCACTGCCGCCGCTCGCGGCACAAGCACTCGTGCAACGTCGCTTCGCCGATGCGCTCGGCATTGCGGCCGCGACAGCGACCGGCTACGCGCTCGCGTGCTGGCTGCCGCAACGCACGAAGCAACTGAGAGTCGCGCCGCTGCTCGCGCTCGGACTCGTCGTCGCGCTCGTCGTGCAGGCGCCGACCTTGGCGACGCTCGCCGTCACGAACGGCGCCGACGGACGCGCAGCGCGCGCGGTCGATGAACAGAAGTACCGCGGCTATCGCGAGCTCTACGACTGGCTGCGCGAGAACTCAGCGCGCGAGGGTCCATTCGCTGTGCTCGCCTCGTGGGATCACGGACACTCGATCGAGTGGGTCGCCGAGCGCGCGACGATCGCGACGAACTTCGGCAGCTATCTCGGCGAAGACTCGTGGCTCGATCCGTGGCGCTTTTTCCTCGAGACGGATGTCGTGCGTGCCGAGGCCACGCTCGAAGCGCGCCGCGCTCGCTACGTGTTGATCACCGGCGAGTTCACGAAGGACCTCGAGGTGATGCTCAGCGTGCTGCGGCCGGCGGAGCGTCGTTCGTACTTGCTGATTCAACCTGGAAAACCCGTGTGGGGCTCGCAGCGCTTCTTCGACACCATGGCCGCGCGCACGATGCTGTTCGGCCGCGTCGGCGATCTCGCGCAGCGCACGCTTGTCGGTGACAGCTTGAATTTCCTGCGCCTCGTGCACATCTCGCCGACGACGTTGCTGGTTCCGCCGCCGGTGCGGCACACCAACGATGCGCTGCCCGCCGGTTGGATTTGGGAGCACGTGCGCGGCGCGCAAGTCGAGGCGCGCGGCGCGCCGGGCGAGACCTTCACGCTTTCGCTCGACGTGATGTTCAAGGCGACGAACACGCGACTGTCCTGGGTCGGCAACGCCGTCGCCGACACTGCTGGACTCGCGCGCGTGCGCGTCCCCTACTGCACCGACGGCGCGAACGGCGACGCGCGTGCGCTTGGCCTCGCGCAATGGCAACTCGGCGCGAAGCACGGCCAACTCGTCGTGCCCGAGCACGCCGTGCAATTGGGCGAGCGCGTCGAGATCCGCTGAGCATGGCGATGTCCGCGCGTCGCTCTGCGCAACGCCACCGCTAGCATGTCGCGCCACGCATGAACGCCGCTGCGCGCAAGTACCTCGGGCTCGTCGCCATTCTCGTCGCGACGGGCGTGCTCGCCTGGATCCCGCGCAGCGTGACCGGGCTGAAGCATCCGTATGCGAAGGACTCGGCGAGTTGGTTCTCGCGCGATCCCGACGGGCTTTACCACGCGCGGCGCATCGAGCGCGCGCTGCGCGAAGGATCGGTGGCCGAGACCGATCCGCGCATGAATTTTCCCGAGGGCGCGCGCATTCCGTGGCCGCCCTACTACGACCGCTTGGTGGCGAGCGCGCTCGCGCCGTTCGTGCCGAGCGCCGAGCCCGAACGCAGCGCGTGGATCGAACGCACGACGGCGAGTTTGCCGCGCTTGTTCGGCGTCGCGACCGCATTGCTCGCGGCCTTCGCTGCGTGGCGCCTCGCGGGAGCAACGGCGGCGCTCGTCGCAGGCGTGAGCGTTGCGCTGTGTCGCGGCGCGATCAACTACGACGTCGTCGGCACCGGAGATCACCACGCCTGGATCGCGTTGCTCGCCGGCGCGAGCGTCTACTTGCTCAGCGAGGCCTTCGCGAGCCGCGTGCTCGCTTCGCGAACGAAGAGCGCGCTCTTCGGCGCCGCGCTCGGCGTGTTGTGCGGCTTGATGATCGGCTCGTGGGTCGCGGCGTTGCTTTACGTCGTTGCGCTGCAGCTTGCGCTCGGATGGATGCTCGTGCGACGCGCGCGTGAGGCGCTGCCCGGCGTCGCGGCGCTCGGGCTTTCGATGCACGCCGTCGCGGCGCTCGTGTTGTTGCCCGCCGTGCTGTCGAGCCCGTGGCGCGCCGAGTTCCCGTGGATGGTCGTCAACTTGTCGTGGTTCCACTTCGTCGAACTCGCGCTCGGCGCGCTCGTGTTCGTCGCGCCGTTCAGCGGCGAACGCACGTTCCTCGCGAACGGCACGCGCGCGGCAAAGCTCTATCCCGCGCTCGTCGCACTCGTGCTCACCGCGCTCGCCGGCGCGTGTTGGGTCTTCGATCTCGCGCCGGCGCGCGGCATCGCAGCGGGTTTCGAATGGGTTTCGCGTGCGGACGCGTTCATGGATCAGGTCGGAGAGTCCGCGCCGCTCGTCGGAGCGCGCGCCGAAAGCGGCGTGCTGTTCCTTGCACTCGGCTACGGCGTGTTGGTCCTACCGATCGCGCTCGGCGCTGCACTGTGGCTCGCGCTGCGCCGCAATGTCGACGCGCTGTTGCCCTGGGCGATCGCCGCTGCGCTGTTGCTTCCGCAGGCGTTGCTCCAACGGCGCTTCGCCGATCCGCTCGCGCTTCCGATGGCCATGTTGCTCGCTTGGGGCGCAGCCAAACTCGTCGCGCGCGGACCGCGCCTCGTGCTCGCACCGCTCGCGGTCATCGCCGCCGCCGCCGCGAACATTCCGAGCCTTCGCACGACGCAACGCGACTTGCAACGCGAGCGCGAGCTCGACTTCGGCGCGGTCAGCGACTTTCGACTCGGCGAGCGCGAGGCGCTCGATTGGATCGGCGCGCAGTCGAACGGCGCTGACGAATGGAGCGTGCTCGCGCACTGGGATCGCGGCCATGTGATCGAGTGGGCCGCGAAGGCGCCCAGTGTTGCGACGAATTTCGGCAGCTACGTCG
>CAYHRR010000453.1:0-3863 GCA_964358875.1 uncultured Planctomycetaceae bacterium
GCGCCCGTCGTAGGAAAGGCCGAACGCACGTGGAATCCGTCGCCGACCCAGTGCGGCGCGGGTGAACGATCGATCGCGGTGAGCTGCTTCATGGGCGCCCATCTTGGGACGCAATCGAGCAGCTTTCCAAGCGCGCGCGCTTCGTCACACGCGGCGCAACTTGCCGCCGAGCTCCGTCGCCGCGCGTTCGACGCGGTCGAGGAACTTCTTCACGTCCTTCTCGTCGAGCGTGCGATCGGCGGCGCGCAACACGACGTGCCACGCGAGCGACTTCATCCCCGGATCGAGATTCGGGCCGGAGTACACGTCGAAGAGTTCGATGCGCGCGAGCTGCTTGCCCGCGATCTCGACGATCTTTTTCTGCGCATCGCCGGCCTGCTTGTCCTCGGGCAACGCGAGAGCGACGTCGACGAGCGTCTCGGGGAACTGGCCGATCGCTTCGTAGAGCTTGGCGCGCTGCGGCGCGCCGAGCAGCGCGTCGATCGAGAGGCGCGCGACGGCCGTGTCGCTTTCGAGTTCGCCCGCGAGCCCGAGCGCGCGCGCGAGGCCGGGTTCGAGCGCCGCGACTTCGCCCGCTACTTCGCCCGCTACTTCATTGGCGCCCGCGAGACGCAGCGCGATGCAACGACCGGGATGCGCCCACGTCGGCGCGTTCTCCGCCTTTGACCAAACGCCCGCTTCGAGGCCGAGCGAACGCACGAGGTCGTCGAGCACGCCTTGCAACTTCGAGAGCGAGTTCGCGTCGAAACGCACGCTGCCCTTCGTCGGCGCCGACGACCACACGAGCGCGACTTCGTGCAGCTCCGTCGGCTCCGGCGCGTTGCTCGGCACGTAGCCCTTGCCGACTTCGAAGAGGCGCACGTCGGCGCGGCGACGGCGGTTGGACTCGAGCACCGCGAGCACGCTCGGCACGACGCTGCGCCGCACGCGCGAGAAACCTTCGGCGATCGAGTTCGGCACTGTCGCATGCGGCTCGTTCGCCAGCCCGAGCTTGGCGAGCAGCGCGTCGTGGACGAACGAGTAGCTCACCGTCTGATGAAAATGCGCCGCGAGCGCGAGACGATCTTCGACGCGCCGCACGAGCACGCGCCGCTTCCAACCGTCGTCGCGCGGCGGCGGAACAAGTTGTTCGACGAGCGCGCGCTCGGCGATGTTGCCGTAGCGATAGATGCGGCCGACCTCTTCGACGAGGTCCTGTTCGAGCGTGACGTCCTTTGTGCCGCGGTACGACGGCACGATGACGAGCCAGCGGTCGTGCGTGCGCTCGAGCTTGAATTCGAGGCGCGTGAGGATGCCCTCGATCGTCGCGTCATCGATCTCGGCGCCGAGCAACTTGCGCACGCGTTCGCCGCGCAGTTCGAAGCTCCGCGACGTGTCCTTCCACTCGCCGACATCGGTGATCGGCGTCGCGAGCTTCACGTCCGGCTGCAACTCGCGCAGCAAGTTGACGAAGTGCGCAGCCGCGAGGGACGGCAAATTCGGATCGAGGCTCTTCTCGAAACGTGCGGAGGAATCCGTGCGCAAGCCGAGACGCGTCGACGTGCGGCGCACGGTCGTCGGATGAAACGTCGCGACTTCCAACACCAAGTGCGCCGTGTCGCCCGTGACCTTCGAACCTTCGCCGCCCATGATCCCGGCGAGCGCGACCGGCGCGTCGCCGGAGCAGATCAACATGTCGCTCGGCTCGAGCTTGCGTTCGACGCCGTCGAGCGTGTTCATGCGCTCGCTCGCGCGCGCCATGCGCACGACGATGCCTTCCGAGCTGAGTTTGTTGCGGTCGAACAGATGATTCGGCTGCCCGAGGTCGAGCATCACGAAGTTCGACAGGTCGACGAGCACATCGATCGGCCGCTGACCGACGGCGAGCAGCAAGTGCTTCAACCAAAACGGACTCTTCGTCGCGCGCGCTCCGTCGAGCGCGAGCGCGAGGTAACGCGAGCAATGCGGCGTGTCGATGCGCACGGAAACCGCGGGTCCGCTGCCGCGCGGCGGAAGCGTCGCGTCGAGCGCCTTCAGCGGCCGACGGAAGATCGCCGCGACCTCGCGCGCCATGCCGCGGTGGCCCCACAGATCCGGGCGATGCGTGATCGACTTGTTGTCGATCTCGAACACCCAGTCGCGCGCGCCGAGCGCGTCGGCGACCTTCGTTCCGATGGCGAGGTCCGCAGCCAACTCCCAAATGCCGCCGTGCTCGTCACCGAGGCCGAGTTCGCGCTCCGAACAGATCATCCCGCACGACTCGACGCCGCGGATCTTCGACTTCTTGATCGTGAAGTCGCCGGGCAACTTGGTGCCGATCGTCGCGACCGCGACCTTCAAACCTTCGCGCACGTTCGGCGCGCCGCACACGATCTGCAGCGGCTCGCCTTGACCGATGTCGACCTTGCACAGCGACAGTTTGTCGGCGTCCGGATGCTTTTCGCGTTGCACGACGTGACCGACGGTGACGTCGCCGAGGTGCGGCAAGAAGGCTTCGAGGCTCTCGACTTCCGCCGTCGACAGCGTGAGCTCATTGACGAGTTGCTTCGGCTCGATGCCGGTCAAATCGACGTGCCGCGCAAGCCAGTTGAAGCTGATCTTCATCGCTAGAACTGCTCCAGGAAGCGCACGTCGCCGCCGAGCAAGTGGCGGATGTCGTCGATCTTGTAGCGCAGCATCACCAGGCGCGAGAGTCCGAGGCCGAAGGCGAAACCGGTCCACTGCTCGGGATCGATGCCGCCGGAGCGCAGCACGTTCGGATGGACCATGCCGCAGGGGAGCAGTTCGATCCACGTCGAGCGCTTGCACACCGAGCAACCGTCCGAGCAGAACGGACAGCGCGCATCGAGTTCGAAGCCCGGCTCGACGAACGGGAAGTAGCCGGGGCGCAGGCGGATCTCGATGTCGCGGCCGAAGATGCCGCGCAGCAAGGTCTTCATCGCGCCGATCAAGTGACCGACGGAGATGTCCTTGCCGACGACGAGGCCTTCCATCTGGTGGAAGGTGTGCTCGTGCGACGCGTCGACGGCTTCGTTGCGGAACACCTTGCCGGGAACGATCGCGCGGAAGGGCGGCTTCAAGCGCCGCATCGCGCGCACTTGAACCGGCGAAGTGTGCGTGCGCATCACCAGGCGCGTCGAGTTCGGCGGCACGTTCGGCAACGGAGCGATCCAGAACGTGTCCATCGTCTCGCGCGCCGGATGATCGGCCGCGATGTTGAGCGCGTCGAAGTTGAGCTCTTCGGTCTCGATCTCCGGCCCGTCGAGGATCGTCCACCACATCGACGTGAACAGGTCTTCGAGCTCGCGCGTCACCTGCGTGATCGGATGCAGCGAGCCGCGCTCGACGGCCGCGGGCGGAAGCGTGGCGTCGAAGCCCTTGCCTTGTCGCTCGTCATCGAGGCGCGACCGTTCGGCGCAATTGCGTTCCTCGTCGATGCGCGTCTTTGCTGCGTCCTTCCAGCGTTTTGCAATCTGACCAAGTTGAGGCTTGTGCTCCTGACGAGCCCACTTGATCAGCGATGAGGTCGTGTCTGCGACAACGAGTGCCGCCGCCGGCGTCATGTCAGCGGCCGAAAATGCCTTCGCGGCGAGGACGAACTCGAGCCTCGAACGCGACGCGGCGTCCAGCTGTTGTTGATCCACGCAAGCCAAGATGTCGCACGCCACGACCAAGTCGCGCTGGATTGATTCAGCCTCGGCGTTCCAGTCCATGTCCACTCCGTGATGACGCGCGTGAAACGACAACGGCCCGGAAACCCGGGCCGTCATCTGAACGAATCGATGCGGCGCTCGCTACGCGTGGACGGCCGTCGCGCGGGCGTTCTTGGCCTCTTCGACGATCTTGTCGAAGGCGACCGGGTCGTGGATGGCGAGTTCGCTGAG
>CAYHRR010000454.1:0-1367 GCA_964358875.1 uncultured Planctomycetaceae bacterium
GCTCGATCACGAAACGGTCGTAGGGCTTGTCCTGGTTGAAGGCGCGCACGACGTAGTCGCGGTAACGCCAGGCGTTCGACATGGCCAAGTTCTCGTCGAGGCCGTTCGAGTCCGAGTAGCGCGCGAGGTCGAGCCAATAGCGACCCCAACGCTCGCCGTAGTGCGGCGAGGCGAGCAAGCGCTCGACCACGGAGGCGTACGCATCGGCCGATGTGTCGCGCTCGAACGCATCGAGTTCCTCGACCGTCGGCGGCAAGCCGATCAGGTCGAACGACAGGCGCTCGAGCAATTCGCGTTTGCTCGCTGCGCGCGCAGGCGTGAGACCGGCGCTCTCCAAGCGCGCGAGCACGAAGCGGTCGATGTCGTTCAAGGGCCAAGCAGCGTCGACGACTTGCGGTGGAGACTGCGCCGCAAGCGCGCGAAACGACCACACGTCTTCGGGAAGCACGGCAGCGCGCGCAGCGGGGGCGGCGTTCGCTTCGCGCGGATCGGGCGCTCCGCGTTTCACCCATTCGACAAGCACGGCGATGTCCGCGTCCGGCAACTTGCCCTTCGGGGGCATTTGCAGCGCGAGATCGTCGTAGCGCACCGCGCGCACCAACGGACTCGCGTCGGGATCGCCCGCGATGATGGCGGCACCGAGCGACGCACCGCGCTCCCAACCGGCGCGCGTGTCGAGCGCGAGATCGCCTTTGGGTTTCGCAAGCGTTGACGAATGGCACGACAGGCAGCGTTCTTCGAGAAGCGGCCGCACCTGACGTTCGAAGAACTCGAGGTCGTCGACGCTCGTTTGGCGCGCGAGAGCTGTCGCCGAAAACGCGGTCGCTGCTGCGAACGTGAGCAAGTGCGAGGGCGATTGAGGGCGCATCGACGGCGTTTGAAGAAGGCGCGCCGATGCTACTGCCCGAGGCCGTGATCGCGCCGCCGAGAACTGGCTCGTCTTGCGGAGCTTCATCCGCGCGAACGATGGCGCTTGGAGTCGCAGCAGTGCGAAGGCGTCGAATTTGCTTCGAGGTTCGAAGCGACAATGGATGCGCTCGATATCCGCGCCAAGCGCGGCGACTCGCGCCCCTCTCCGGCGCCGAGCCGCCGAAGAGGACCGCGAGTTTTGGAAGTGCGGCAGATGGGCCGGCATCGCATTCAGTTGCGACGCGGCAGGAGAACGCGCTGCCGTTCAATGGCCTCACTTCCCCCTTAAACTCGTGGCGCGCTCGGACGGCTTTGCGTCCGAGTGCGTCACGAGTCCTCTCGTTCTCTCCTTCTCTGCCGTCACGTCGCACGTGCCGGCCGCGCCAAGCGCGGCGACTCGCGGCCCTCTCCGGCGCCGAGCCGCCGAAGAGGACCGCGAGTTTTGGAAGTGCGGCAGA
>CAYHRR010000454.1:1467-3857 GCA_964358875.1 uncultured Planctomycetaceae bacterium
AAACTCGTGGCGCGCTCGGACGGCTTTGCGTCCGAGTGCGTCACGAGTCCTCTCGCTGACCTACCTAGCGCTCGAGCCGAAGGCCCTTCGGCGGCGGGGCTTCGATCGAGAGGAGTTGGCCGTCGCTCGGGTGCGGCACGATCAGGCGCAGCGCGTGGAGGCCCATGCGGGCGGCGGAGTTTCCGTAGCGCGGATCGCCGACGATCGGATGGCCGAGCCAGGCTAGGTGCGCGCGAATTTGGTGGCGGCGCCCCGTGTCGAGCTCGATCTCGAGCAAGGAACGCGTCGCGTTGCTTTCACGAACGACATAGCGCGTGCGCGCTTCCTTCGCCTCGGGATGGTGACCGACGCGCACGAACAAGGCGCGGTCTTCCCACAGCGGTTGATCGATCACGCCTTCGAGTTGCGCCGGCCGGCCTTCGACCAGCGCGAGGTAGACCTTGCGCGCGTGCTCCCATTGCGCCTGAACACGCTCGCGCGCCTCGCTCGACTTCGCGAACAAGAGCACGCCCGAGGTCTCGCGATCGATGCGGTGCACCGGCCACAACTTCACAGGCCGGCCGCGCCGCGAGAGATGCTCGCGCAGCAGCGCCAAGGCCGTGCGCTCCGTCTCGCGGTCGGTCGAAACCGACAGCAATCCGGCCGGTTTGTTGACGGCGATCAACTCTTCGTCGTCGTGCAGGATCGACATGCCCGCGAGCGCGGCCGTCGACGGCACGGCTTCGGCGAGCCCGGCGACGGCGACCTCGTCACCTGCCGTCAGCAGGTCGTTGCGCCGCACTGTCGCGCCGTTGACGCTGACGCTGCCCGCGCGAATGCGTTGCTCGAGCGTCGAGCGCTTCCACTCCGGCAACTTGCGCCGCAGGAATTCGAGCAAGCGTGCGGGCTCGTCGACGATCATTCGTTCAGCCATCGCGCGCACGGTAGCAAGGCGCGTCGCATGGGCGTGGTGGTGTCGAACGATGCGGCGGCTATCGTGCGGCGCCATGCGTGCGAGCAGCGAACGATGTCGAGCCCTCGCGCTCGTTGCGCAACGATGAATGCGAGCGAGCGTCCCTGTTTGGCCTGCAGCGTGCGCGGCTGCGTTCTTCCGCTCGAGCGTCGCAGCGCGTCGTTCGTGTGCGCGAGCGGCCACGCCTACGACATCGCGCGCAGCGGCTACTTGAGCTTGCTGCAGCCGCAGGATCGGCGCTCCTTGGCGGCGGGCGATTCCAGGGCCACGGTCGGCGCGCGACGCGAGTTGCTCGATAGCGGATTCGGCGCTGCCTTGCGCGCGACATTGATCGAAGCGACGCGCGCCTTGAGCTTGCCGCGCGGCGCGCGCGTCGTCGATTTGGGTTGCGGCGAAGGGCATTTCCTCGGCGCGGTTTGCGAGACCGCGGGCCTCGACGGCTACGGCGTCGATTTGTCGGCGCACGCCGTCGAGCGCGCAGCGAAACGCCACAACATGTCGACGTGGATCGCCGCCAACGCGGATCGGCGCTTGCCCTTCGTCGACGGCGCCTTCGACCTCGCCCTGTCGATCGACGGCCGTCGGCAACAGGCGGAGGTCGCGCGCGTGCTCGTCGAGCGCGCTTGCTTCATCGTCGCCGTGCCGGCCGCCGACGACCTGCACGAGTTGCGCGACGCCGTGCTGGGCGAGGCGCACGCCGTCGAACGCGCTGAGCGGGTCGAGGCCGAGTTGGCGCCGCGCTTCGTGCGCATCGCTTCGCGCGCGGCGCGCGCCCAGGTGCGACTCGATCGAGCGGGGCTCGCACGGCTCGCGGCCGCGACCTATCGCTGCGCGCGCACGCGCGAACGCGAGGTGCTGCAACGCATGGACGAGCTCGAGGTCACGACGAGTCACGACGTCTTGACGTTTCAGCGCGTCGGTTGAACCGTTTGCACAGTGCGAGTTCGACCGCGCACGCGGCAGCGAACCGCTCGACCGCGCGCGCAGAGCGGCGGCACGGCCTGCAGGCCAGTGCAGAGGCGGCGGATCTCCACCAGGCCGCGAAAACTCGTGCGAGCGCGCCGGATAGCGACACCGAGATGCGCTCGACCGGGATAGACTCCCGCCCCGCGTTCGCGCGCCTTGCCCGCATGAGTCGTAAACAGCACCTGACTTCGAGCCCCGGCATTTGCCACGGCAAGGTGTGCATCAAGGGCACGCGCATCACGGTGGCCTCGATCCTCGACGAACTCGCCGGCGGCCGCAGCGTGGCCGCGATCCTGGCGAATTGGCCGAGCCTGACCAATGAGGACGTTCTCGCCGCCGCCGAGTACGGCGCGGAAATCGCGAAGTACCGCGGTACGCCGTTTCCCAGCGCGCGCGAGTGAGTGCGCTGCGCGCGCGGCGTGATCGTCCGGAGTCAGCACGATCTGTTCATGAGCCCGCTCCTGCGCAAGCG
>CAYHRR010000455.1:0-3856 GCA_964358875.1 uncultured Planctomycetaceae bacterium
CCTGGCCGAATTCGATCTCGCCAACCTCGGATCGCGGCGGGATCCGGCCGTGCAGCCGACCGGATTCATCGACGCGCTCGACGCGGAGCACCGCGCGATGGGCGAGCTGTTGATGCGCCGCATCGCGCGCCTCGACGAAGACATCGAGCCCGTGCGCCGCGGCCAAGGCGTTACCTGGCGCATGCGCGAGGACTTGGTGTGCTCGTTGTGCGCACGCGACGGCCGCATCGACGCTCAAGTCCCGGGTACGACGCCCGCCTTCAGTCTCGACACGCGCGAGGGCAGTGAGCGCTTCCTCGAAGCGGTGGTGCAGCGCTACTTGGCGCTCGCGCACGCCAAACCCGCGGGATCCGCGAGCGCCGTCGTCGGCGGAGATGTGCGCGAGCCGTTGCTCAGTCCCGAAGAGCTCGCCGCCTTCGAGCCGACCAAGTAGGCCGCGCGGAAATTGTGCTTGGAGGGCCGCGCGCCGGAGCGCAGGTTGTCCGTGCTCTCGAACCGGTCGCCGACGCGACGTCACGCCCCCCGACGTCGAACTCTGTGCGCGCGAGAGCGCTTTGCATGGGCTGGGAGCAATCGCTACGGCGTCTGAACTGGCTGCGTGGCCCGAGCGCGGTCGAGCGCGCCGTCGACAGTGAGCGTTGCCTGCGCGCGGTGCCGCGCAGCGCGTCGCTGTGCATCGCGAGCGGCAAAGGCGGCACCGGAAAGTCGGTGGTGACGGCTTCACTGGGGGAGTTGTTTTCCTCGCGCGGCCGCACGTTGATCGTCGATGCCGACATGGGCGTGGGCAACGCGCACATCCTGCAAGACGTTTCTCCGCCGCATTCCTTCGTCGATGTCGTGCAAGGCCGCTGCAGCGTCGCCGACGCGCGCGTCGCGTGTTCGCCGCGCCTCGACTTGATCGGAGCGGGCTCGGGCGTGTCGCAGATGGCCGCGTTGTCGGGCTACGAGTTGCACGTGATCGCGCGCGGATTGCTCGAGCTCGAAGCGGAGTACGACTTCGTGATCGTCGACTCGGCTGCGGGCATTTCCGAGCAAACGCTGCACTTCGCCTGTGCGTGCGACGCGGTGGTCGTGGTCACGACGCCGGATTTGACGGCGATGACCGACGGCTACGCCTTCATGAAGGTGCTGCACGCGCGACGACCGGACTTGCAACCGATGTTGATCGTCAATCGCGCCGCGAACGAACTCGAGCACGATCCCGAGCAACATGCCGAGCGCGTCGTCGAGCGCTTGTCGCAGGTGTGCCACAAGTTCCTCGGCAACGCGCCGCGCTTCGTCGGCGCCGTGCCTGAAGATCGCAACGTCGTGCGCAGCGTCGCGGCGCGTCGTCCGGTCGTGCGCTTCGCACCGGGCGCTCCGGCGGCCCATGGGCTGCAAGTGATCTCGCGTGCAGTGCTCGCCGAACTCGCGCAGCTTCCGCGGCGCGGCGTGGGTCGAGCGCTCGGCGATGTCGTCGGGTACGTCGCGGCGAATTCGTGATTCGCGGTGACCGCGCGCGTGCTTCGAACGTCGCAGCGCGCGCATGGAAGCAAGCGATCGAGCGTGGCGCACGGACGAGCCGCTGTGGGCGCTGGTGTTGCTCGGTTGGTGCGTGACCGCGGCCGCGCTGCACCTGGGCTGGCTCGCGAATCCGCGCGCGAGCAGTGCTCCGGCTCGCGCGCCGGTGTTCGATCTAGAGCGCATGTCGCCGCGCGATCTACGCCGCTTGCCCGGGCTCGGCGAGGTGCGAGCGTTGGCCTTGGTTCACGATCGCTGGCGCCGGCGCGGAACGAATGCGCCGCTCGACCTCGAAGCCCTGCCCGGAATCGGGCCGGTGACCGCGCGGCTCGTGCGCGTGGCGCTCGACCGCGCGCGCGGCTCGGGCGCTGACCGTGGTCGCGTTCCACCGCGGGCCTTACACTCGCCGGCCCCGCCTGCGGCCACGCAGGGTGCTCCACCTCCGTGACACTCCCCGCAATTCAAGCCGACGGCGCCGGTGGCCGCGGACTTCCGCCGCCGCGCTGCGGACTGCCGCCGAAGTTGACGCGGGCGGAGATCGATGCGGTCGTCGTGCCTGCGCTCGACGAAGATCGCTTCGGACCTGAGCGCGCCGGACGCGGCGACGTCACTTCGGACAACGCCGTGCCGGCGACGGCGCGTGCGAAGGCCCGCTTGGTATGTAAGGCCGCGGGTCGGCTCGCCGGCCTCGATGTGTTCGCGCGCACGGTCGAACTGTGCGATCCGCAGGCCGTGATCGAACTCGTAGCGCGCGACGGCGACGCGCTCGAGCCCAAGCAAGTGCTGGCGCGCTTCGAAGGACGTGCGCGCGCGCTGTTGCTCGCGGAACGCACGGCGCTCAATCTGATCCAGCGCATGTCCGGCACGGCGACGCTGACTTGGCGCTACGTCGAGCGTTGCGGCGGCAAGGCGCGCGTGCTCGACACCCGCAAGACGACGCCCAACCTGCGCGCGCTGGAGAAGTACGCGGTGCGCTGCGGAGGCGGCGAAAACCACCGTTTCGGGCTCTACGACGAGGCCATGGTGAAGAACAACCACCTCGACTTGGCCGGGCGCGGGTTGGTCGAGGTCCTGGTCGACCTGCGCAAGGCGCTCGGCCCGAGCGTGCGCATCACGGCGGAGGCGCGCGACGAACGCGAGGCCTTCGACGGCGTCGCGGGCGGCGCCGACGTGGTCATGCTCGACAACATGGAGCCGCAGCGCATGAAGCTGCTGTGTCCCGCGCTGCGCGAAGCGGCGTCGCGGCGCGGACGACCGCTCGAGATCGAAGCCTCGGGCGGCATCACGCTCGACACGATCGCCGCTGTCGCCGGGTGCGGCGTCGAGCGCATTTCGGTCGGCGCGTTGACGCATTCGGCGCCCGCACTCGACCTGTCGCTGTACTTGGAGCCCGTGACGTGAGCGTCGCAGGCGCGGGCGAGCCTCGTTCCGGCGAGGCCAAGCCGGAGCTGAGCCTGGATCTGCCCGCCGCGCATTCCGCCGCTCGCATGGCGCGCCACCTCGTGCGCCAGTTCGCGAAGTCCGGCGGGTTGCCCGAGGCGGAGCTCGACACCTTGGTGCTCGTCGCCGATGAGTTGTTGACCAACGCCGTCGACCACGGCGGCGGCAAGGGCTCGCTCGAAGAGGCCGATCTCGAGCGCCCTGTGCGCATGAGGATGCAGCTCGGCCTCGATCCGCTCGGCTGGGAGCTGCGCGTGTCCGACCAAGGCGGCGGCGATCCCGCATTGGTCGATCGCCTGCTGCATCCCGACGACTTGCCGGACCTCGAGGACGAGCGCGGTCGCGGCTTCTTCTTGATGGCGCAGATGGTCGATTCGCTCGAAGTGCGGCGCAGCGCTGACGGCCTCGGCCTCGAACTGATCGCGATCCGCCGCTTGGGCTCGGACCATGGTTGAGTCCGCGCGCGCCGGGCTCCGGCCGCTGCGGCTACCGCTCGAAGCGCTGCTCGGCCTGCCACGCGCGGGCGCGTGGACCTTGGTCGCCGCGTGGTGCGCCTTGATCACGCTGCTCAGCTCACAACCCGGTTCCGCGGAGCCGAGCGCGTGGATCTGGAGCGTGCTTTCGAACGGCGCGCACGCGCCCGAATTCGGTTTGCTCGCCGCGTGGCTGAGCTTGCTCGCGCCGCGCCGCGAAGGCTGGCCGGACTTGCGCGCGCGCGTGCGCCTCGCCGTCGTCGCCACCGTCGCCGGCCTCGGCCTTTCCGACGAGCTGCACCAAGGGCTCACGCCCGGGCGCGACCTCTCGATCTTCGATTTGCTGACCGACGTCGTCGGCGCGGCGCTGATGCTCGAGCTGATCGCCTACCTCGCTCGGCGCGAGGCGAAGCTCAGCGGCTTCGCGGCACGTTTCGCGCTGG
>CAYHRR010000456.1:0-3840 GCA_964358875.1 uncultured Planctomycetaceae bacterium
GTGATCGAGGCCTTGCCCTGGCGCAGGCTCTTGACCTCGGTGCCGGTCAGCGCGAGGCCGCACTCCAGCGTTTCCAGGATCTCGAAGTCGAAGCGCGCGCGGCGATTCTCCGCGATCATGCGGCGCTCGTCCTTGGGATCACTCATCGGCGGCGGAGCATAACGCGCGCCTGCTCAGCGATCGGTGGCAGCGCCCTTCAGGCAGCGCGTGCGCGCCGGATTTGCCGCACCGCATTGACCGCCGGGGGCGCGGCTCGTATCGTCCCGCCCCCGCACGCACGAAGGCCCGGGTGGCGGAACTGGCAGACGCGCAAGGTTCAGGTCCTTGTTCCTCATAAAAAGGAGTATGGGTTCGACTCCCATCCCGGGCACCACTCCGCGGCAGAGCGCGGGCGACGCGCCGCTGCGTGCCTACCTGAAGTGGAGCGGGCTGATGGTGCTCGCCGTCGCCGTGCTCGGCGTCGTCGCCTCGCGCATCCTGCACTGGCTCGGCTACTAGGCGCAGACTCGAACGGTCAGTGCCCGCCGGGCGCGCGGTACACGAGGAAGGCGCGGTCGCCCATCTCCTCGGGGAGCTTGTGCTCCCACACCGTGTCGAGCCGGAAGCCCAAGCGCTCGGCCTCGCGTTCGGCAGCGCGAGCCTCGCGCGACCACGAAGGCCCCTTCAACATCACGAGGTCCTTCAACGAGTGGCGCACCTTGCGCAGCAAGCGCACGTTCTCGCGCACGGAGCTCACGGCGCGCACGAGCACCACGTCGTACTTGTTGCGCGCCAAGTGCTCTTCTGCGCGTTCGCACACCGCCTTGGCGTTGGTCACGCCGAGTTTGGCGATGCACGCGCCGACGAAGTCGATGCGCTTGTGCGTCGAATCGAGCAGGCACACCTTCGCCGTCGGTTCCGCGAGCGCGACGGGCACGCCCGGAAAGCCCGCGCCGGTGCCCAAATCGAGGATCGTGCGGCCGACGAGCGGCATCAGCCGCGTCGTGCGCCACGCGTCGAGGTAGTGCTTCGCGGCGACATCGCGCGGCGCGACGATGGCCGTCAAGTTCATCACCTTGTTGCCCTCGAGCACGGCGCAGGCGTGGCTCGCGAAGCGATCGAGCAGTTGCGGCAACACCTCTTCGCCTTGGAAGGCCCATTCGAGCGCCGCGCGCATTTCGTCGAGGCTCGGCACCGCGTGTCCGGCGAAGGCGAGCACGAGGTCCGGGTCCTCTTCCTTCCTCGGCGCCTTCGGTGGCGGCGGAAGGCGCGTCGCGTGGCGCTGCGGCTCGGGCGCGTCCCCATCCGGCGCAAGTGCCTCGGCGCCCTCGTTCCCGGACTCGTCCAGACTCATCCGCGTGTTCTTTGTGGGCCGGTCGATCGAGGTGTCGTGAGCGTTGGCAGGCCAGCAGGGATTCGAACCCCGAACCTACTGATTTGGAATCAGTCGCTCTAACCGTTGGAGCTACTGGCCTTCGCGGCGCGCTAGGTTAGGCGTGACGTGCGCGGCAAGCAAGACGAGCGCGACAACTCGCGACACCTCATTTCCTCGCGCAAAACCGAACGTAGAGTGTGCGGCTCTCGAAAATCTGCGAGCAGCCTCCCATGACCGCCCATGAGCACACCGCCGGCCGCACAGCGCGCGAGCCGCGGACCATCACCGCGACCGACATTCCGAATTCGTCGCTCGATCAGGACGCCCTGCGTGTGATTTCGGTGCTCCAGCGCAGGGGCGAGCACGAGGCCTACTTGGTCGGCGGCTGCGTCCGCGATCTCTTGCTCGGCCGGCGGCCCAAGGACTTCGACGTCGCCACCTCGGCACGCCCGCGGCAGATCAAGGACCTGTTTCCGCGCCTGGGGCGCATCATCGGCAAGCGCTTCCGCTTGGTGCACATCACCTTCAACGGCCATGTCATCGAGACCGCGACCTTCCGCAAGGCGCCGCGCAAGAGCGAGGACGCGCCCGACGACCTGTTGATCGTCGACGACAACGAATTCGGCAGCGCCGAAGAGGACGCGCGTCGGCGCGATTTCACGATCAACGCGCTGTTTCTCGACCCTTTCAGCCTGCGTATCCACGATTTCGTCGGCGGCCTCGAGGATCTCGACGCCGGGTTGCTGCGCACGATCGGCGAGGCGCGCGTGCGCATGGCCGAGGACCCGGTGCGCATCCTGCGCGCGGTCAAATTCGCGACGCGCCTGGGCTTTCGCATCGAATCCGCAACCTGGGATGCGATGTGTGAGCTCGCGCCGGATCTCGGGCGTTCGGCGAAGCCGCGCGTCACCGAGGAGATTCAACGCTTGCTGCGTTCGGGTACGGCCTTGGGCGCCTTCCGCATGCTGCGCGCCTGCGGCGCACTGCGCGTGATCCTGCCCGAAATCGACGATCACCTCGGCGCCCACGACGATCCCGATCCGGCCGTGCACGATCGCGCCGACACGTTTTGGCGGCTGCTCGAAGCCCTCGACGCCGATGTCCATGCCGGTCACACGCCTGACCCTGCGGTGTGCGTTGCGGTGCTGTTCCTGCGCGTGATCGAACACGCCGCGCACCTCGATGCGCGCACCCACGACGCGCCGCCGCAAGAGATCGCGTCCGCAGCCGCCGAAGTGCTCGAACCTTTTTCGCTCGCCTTTCGCTTGTCGCGCCGCGACTCCGGCAAGGCGATCCGCATCATCACGCTGCAGCGCCGTTTCACGCAGACACCCAGCAAGCGCTTCTCGCCCTTGGTGTTCGCCAAGAGCGAGGATTTTCGCGAGGCCCTCGATCTGTTCCGCTTGCGCTCGATGGCCTGGGGCCAGGGTTGGGATGTGTACGAAGGCTGGCTGCACCGTTTCGAAGAGGCGCAGCGTTCGCCCCCCGAAGAACTCGAACTGGCGCGCAAACGCACACGCCGCCGCGGTCGCCGGCGGCCGCGCGGCGATCCCAAGCCCGCACCTCCCGGCGCTTAGGGCTGCTAGGTCACGCGCCGCGCGCCGAAACTCCGCGCCCTGCGCACGCTTCGCCAAAGGGTGTTAAGTTTCAGCTGTTCAGCGAGGGCGCACGTTTTTCGGGAGCGCCGAGGTCGCGGCGATGCGGCTGAGGCAGCTCCTGCGCGGGGAAACGAGTGCCCGAGCGAACGGCCGGGGGTCCGGTCGACCGCGACTCGAACTTGGATTGGTGTTCCGTGGACGACCTCCGGCGACGGAGGTCGTTCCATTTCGTGACGACCTCGCAGCGTGCATCATGGCGCCCATGCTGCACCTAGCTGCACTGCTGGTCTTGCTCGCGCCGCGCGCGCAAGTGCCGTTCGATCCCGCCACGATCGACGACGCGCGCGCGCGCCGCGCCTGGAGCTTCTTGACGGAACGCGAGCAGTCCGACGCGCTCGAGCAGTTCGAAGCCGAGTCCGAGAGCTTCGCGAACTTTCAGCACACGCTGGTGCGCTTCGCGCGCTCGCTCGAGGAACGCGACGCAGGCTATTTGCCCGACGACGTCGAGGCGCCGTACTTCGAGCCGAGCGTGCACGCGCCGGCTCAGCCGATCGAGCGCAAGCGGCTTGCCGGCGACGCGCCTGAAGCGAAACAAGAGCGCGAGCGCATGTTCGCGAACATTCCTCCGCGCAAGCTCGTCAGCGCATGGCGCTACGACTGGGCGCACGGCGAAGTCGTCCGTTGCGCATCGCTCACCGCGCTGCCGCGACGCTTCGAGAACGCGCTCGCGGGCTATGCGCCGGGGCTCGATCTCGCCGAAGCGCTCGTCGAACGCGCCTTGGACGGCGGGGCACGCCGCAAGGAACTCAGCGCCTTCGCCCACGCCTACACCGATCGCGCCGGCACGGTGTACCCGGGCATCACTTTGTTCGACGCCTGGAATTCCGG
>CAYHRR010000457.1:0-3839 GCA_964358875.1 uncultured Planctomycetaceae bacterium
GGCGTAAGTGATCGTCGCAGCGCTGACGTCGAGCGCCGTGCCGACCGGCGACTCCACCGTCCAATTCGCGGCGTCTTCGACGAAGCTCGCGACCATCTTGTCGCTGAACTCGACGACCAGTGTGTCGTTGTCGATGCCTTCGACGGCGTCGGCAGTCGCGGTGGCGCCTTGCGGCTGCGTCGAGTCGCTCGAAGTGAGCGCGAGCGAGTACACATCGTTCATCGTGTTGCCCGCGAGATCGAGCACGCCGGTGACGTCGAGCACGTCGAGGCCCGGCACGACGGCGGCGTCGAACTCGACGCGCACGGTGTGGTTGTTGTGCAACAGCGTCGCGTCGACGACGTTGACGCCGGCGATCGCATAGTTGGCGGTGGTCTCCGCCGTGACTTCGTCGAGGTCCTCGTCGAAGCTCACGTAGACCGTCGCGCCGTCGTCATCGAAGGTGCGGTTTTGGATGGCCGTGACCAGCGCCGGCACACCGGCATCACCTGCGATCGTGCCGTCGAAGGTGCCGGCGAAGTCCTCGCCGTCGACATCGCGCGGAGGCGTGAGCGCTGCGGCGGCGATGTGGAACGCGTCGCCGTTGACGTAGTCGTTCTCAAGCGCGATCGCCAAGGTCTTGTCAGTCATGACGTAGTCGAAGTTCGCGTTGCTCAGGTCGACCGGGTTGCCTTCGACCGTCACTTCCCAGCGCGTCGGATCGACGGCCTCGTCGGGATCGAGCGCCTGCACGAACGTGACCGAGATGCGGTCGCGGCCGGCGTTGGCGACGGTTTCGAGGATCGGATCTTCGGTCCAGTCGTTGGCGACCGTCGAACCCGCGGCGATCGCTTGCGCGCCGCCGACGTAGGCGTTGCCGGCGCAGTCGACGACGTCTTGCAGCGTGATCGTGTCGATGCCGGGCAGGATCGGGTTGTTGAAGCTGACGCGCAGCACGTCTTCGCTCGGTTGCTCGACGGCGACGGCAAGGTCGCTGCCGGCGCCGACGAAGTTGGCGAGCGAGGTCGCGAACACCGGGTCCATCGACTCGTCGAAGGTGAAGTCGATCACGCGACCGAACTCGTCCTCGGACAGGTTCTGCTCCGCCGACACGAGGCTCGGCGCGCTCGCGTCGCCGACCGCTACGCCGTCGACCGCGTCGGTGTCGAGCGCGACATCGGCGACGCTGTGGACGCTCGTCGCCGCGAGCGAGAAGTCCGCGTGCAAGTTGGCGTTGGAGCCCGTGACGATCGTGAGCGACTGCGTCGTCGCGTCGTAGTCGAAGCTCGAGCCGCTGAGGTCGAGCGTCGTGCTGTCGACGGTCAACGTCCAGTTGGCGGTGTTCTCGGCCTCGCTCTCGACGAGCCGCGGCCCGCTGATCGTGAGCGTGATCTCGTCGAGGCCCTGGCCGGCGACCTGTTGCGCGTCGTCGATGGTGAACGTCGGCGCGCTGTCGTCGCTGGTTTCGACGGTGACGTAGGTCGAGTCGACGCCGATGAGCCCGGTGACGCGCACTTGGTTCGACGGCGTGACGCGGTCGTCCCACACGATGGTGATCTCATCGCCCGCGAGCGTCGCGCTCAGCGGTGACTGACCTCCGTCGCACTGCACGTTCGCCTCGGCGACCGCGTCGATCGAGGCGCTGAGCGTCACGACCGTCGTCATTCCATCGGGGTCGGCCGTGAGGTCTTGAACGACGGTCAGCACGCTGACATCGGCGCCGGAGCCGCCGCCCGAACCACCACCGCTGCAGGCGGAGATCCACAGGCACAGACCGGCTGTCGTCCAGGAAACGAACTTCTTAGTGCTCATCGCGTAGGGGTCCTTCTTCGCCTGAGCGCCGGTGACGGACGGAAGAGCGATCGGTGCGTGCACGCACGCGACGGGAATTCCCGGTCGCTCGACTGGGGTCGGGGCTTTTTTCTGACTCAGGGACGGGTGCCGTTTCGACCTGGGCCTCCGCAGGTCTTTAGAAGCGCGCCGACTTTCCCTACGAAGTGCGCAAAGTTCCGCCGTCTGAAGGAACCGGAAGCGAGCGAGACGCTGCGCAGCGTCAGAACACGACCGGAGCGACGAAATTGCTCGACAGCCGCAGACCCGCGCCGGGAATGCGCGCCACGGCCTGCACCGCGAGATCGAGCTGCGCCGCGAAGGGACTGAGTGTCCAGTGCAAGTCCGCGCGGCCGCTCGCGTCCGCCATGCGCACCATGCGCTGGATCTGCGTGCGCGAAACCGAAAGCGTGCCGCCGAGGAACGGCGTGCCGCTCGAGCGAGCGCCGAGCACGAACATCACTTGGCGTGCGCCCGGCATGTGCGCCGCGACGTGTGCGAGCTGACCTGCGCGCGGCGGCTCGATCAATTGCACGTCGCGTTCGCCGGTGTCGAACAGACGAATCGAACCCGTCGTGCCGAATTGATTGGCGTGGACGTGCTTGAAACCCACGGCGACGCGCGTGCCGGTCGGATCGAGCGCGAGCGCGCGGACGCTTCCTCCGAGATCGACGGCGAGCAGTTCGCTCGCGCTGTCGCGGTCGACGAGCACGACCTCGGGCGCCGCATCGCCGCTGCCCCACAAACCGAAGGCCGCACGGCGACCGTCGCGCGACACGACGGCGTTTTCGACGAAGTTCTGCAGCGTTCCGCCCGAGCCGGCGAAAAACCGTTCGTAGGCGCGCACGCCGTTCGACGTGTCCCACACTTCGAGCCGCACGGCTTGAACCGCTTGCGCGTTCCACCAACCGGCTGCCAGCGTGCGGCCGTCGTCGGACAACCCGACGCGCGACACGATCTCTCCCGGCGCTGAACTCAACGTGCGTTCGAGGTTCCAGCTCCCGCTTTGATCCGACAACACGCGCAGCGTCGCGCCCGAGCCGACCGCGAGCGTGTGTCCATCGGCGGACAAGGCCAGCGCATTCGTCGAAGTAGCGAGCGTCTCGGCGTACACGACCGAGGCGAGCTCGTCATAGATGCGCAGTTCGGCGCCGACGACGACGGCGACGCGGCGCACATCGGCCGAAGCGGCCATTTGGCGCAGGGTCGCGCTCCAGCCGATGCGGCTGGTGAGCGCGCTCCCCGTCGTCGTGTCGAGCCATTCGAGGTCGAGCATTTGGAACAGTGCGTCGTGCGTCACGCACACGACGCGTGAACCATCGCGCGCGGCGGCGAGCTTCGACGTGCCGTTGCCGACCAAACCCATGTTGTGGCGCCACACCGGCGGGAAATACGCGCCGGCGGCGAGACCGTGCGCGTCGTAGCGCGCGATCTCGGTGCGCCGATGCGACGTGTCGCTGGTCACGTACTGAGCGATCGTGAACAGCGCGCTCTCGTCGTCTCCCGTCGCCACGGAGACGACGCCGAAGGGTGCGCTCAACGTGGATTGAAAGGTCGGCGCGACCGCTGCCAGGTCGGGCAGCGGCGTGGTTTCGAGCGCGACCAAGCGCGGAGCCGAGCCTTGGCCTGCGGCCCACACCAGTTCTCCAGCGGCGGCGAATTCGACGCCGGACGGAATCCACGCGGAGTTCGACGCCGCAGCCAGCGTCCAGCGCGTCTGGAGCGCGAAGGGGTCGGTCGACTGTGACGCGCCGAGAGGCGCAAGGACGGCGCAGGCGAGCGCCGCGAGCGAGAGCGACTTACCCATAGTTTTGTGGGGAGGATCTGCGCACCGCGCTCATCCTCCGACGAAAACTACCCCGCACCGAGCGGCGCGGTCGTGCGCGCGCGCTTGGCTCGGCCCGGCGAGCCCGCTAAAGTCTTGCGCCCGATCGCGACCGCGAAGATCCTTCCGGGTCGCTCTTGCCGCCGCCCCGCGCTGCACCGCCGATGAAGCAAACAACTCTGCACGACGTCCATGCGCGCCACGG
>CAYHRR010000458.1:0-3838 GCA_964358875.1 uncultured Planctomycetaceae bacterium
CTCGCGCTCGCAGGACGCGACCAGCGTCGTGCGCACTCCGCGCCGCGCCAATCCGCGACAGGCGTCGACCACATGGCGCCGCGTGCCGCCGATCGTGGCCTCGATCACGTGGAGGACGTGCACGCCGGGCGAGGTTAGTAGGCGCCGGTGCCCTTCACCACGGCGAAGCCGGTCAGCGCGATGATCACCACGTCGAGCAGGAACGATTGATGCTCGATGTAGTAGATGTCGTACTCCATGTTCTCGTGGATCGCCTCGCCGCGCGCATAGGAGATCTGCCACAGGCCGGTCAGGCCCGGTTTCACGCGCAGTCGTTCGCGTTCGAGCGCGCCGTAGCGATCGACGATGAACTGCATCTCCGGTCGTGGTCCGACGATCGACATGTCGCCGGTGAGCACGTTGAAGACCTGCGGCAACTCGTCGAGGCTGTAGCGGCGCAACCACTTGCCGATGCGCGTCAAACGCGGATCGTCGGAGCTCTGCGGCTTGGGCGCGTCACCGCTGCGCTCGACGAACATCGTGCGGAACTTGACCATCTTGAACGGCTTGCCGTCGCGGCCGACGCGCGTCTGGCGGAAGAACACCGGCCCCGGCGACTCGCGTTTGATCAACACCGCAGTCATCACGAACAGCGGCGCGCCGAGCAAGATCACGACCGACGCGACCACGAGATCGAGCAGCCGTTTGAGTAGCGCCTGCAGCAAGCTCGAGTGCTGGTCCGCGCGCGTGACCAGCGGAATCGAGTCGAGGTTCTCGATGCGCACCTTGTGTGCGAACAGGTGATAGAAGCGCGGCACGACGTGGTACACGACGCCGTTTTGCGCGAGCGTCTCGACGATCGACAGCATCTCCTCCTCGGTGCCTTCGGGGAAGGCGACGAAGACTTCGCTGATCTTGTAGCGGCGGATCAGGAACTCGAGTTCCTCGCGCGTGCCGAGCACCTCGTAGCGATCGATGCGCCGACCGACCTCGTCGCGCTCCTCGGTGACGAACCCGATCAGGTTCAGCCCGAGAGTCGGCACGAGCACGAACTTCTTCTGCAGCCGACGCGCCGTGTCGCCCGTGCCGTAGATCAAAACGTTGCGGTTGCCGATGCCGCGGCGGTGCAGCCACTGGATCGTCTTGAACGACACGAAACGGCTCGCGGTGGTCAACGCCAGGATGCAACCGAAAGCGATCACGACGGTCAGCCGCGAGAACAGGAAACCGCCCGCTTCGTCGACGAGATGGAAGTCGACGAACTTGTGCAACGGCAGCAGGAACTCGTAGATGCCCTTGGGCTGCATGTTCGACGAGCGCAGCAGCAAGAGCAGCGAATGGACGACGAAGAAGCTCGTCACCGTCGACTTGGCGACCGCCTTGAACTCCTCGATGTTGAGCAAGCTCTTCAGCGGGCTGTACATGCCGTAGGAGTGGAAGCACACCAACGTCACCGCCGAGGTCAGCAGGAACACCTCGCGGTACACGCCGAAGGAAGGCCCCGCGCTCCAGGCGATCGACTCGCGCAACTGCCAGCCCATCCAGCACGCGAGCCACACGACGAGCAGGTCGATCACCACCTGGACCGAGAGCATCAACGGCTCGAAATGCCGCCGCACGAAAGTGCCTGCGATCGTCATGACGCGCGCCCGGTGGAGGCAGGGCTCAGCGCGGCGTAGTGCGCACTTCGGACAGTCATGAAGTTGGGCTCGTGGTGATTCCCACGGTGCCGGTCGCGCCTCGCGCGGCCCGACACCCGGGTGTCCATCGATCGGCTTGCGGCCTGGATCGATCGGCGCACGAGCCTAGCGCGCGGCGCGGAGAAACGGCAATGCGTCGCAGTGTCACGTCGGGGTCCCGGACTGCAGGTGGGCGAGCAGTTCCGGCACCGTATCGGCCGCTCGCCCCGCCTGACTTCCGTAGTGGACGCGGAAGGAAAGTGCGCCCCAGCCCGTCGCGCGGTCGGTCACGGCGCGCAATGCGGCCCATGGGACACCTGCGCCGGTCGCGACAGCGCCGACGGCAGCGGTTTCCATATCCGCGACGCAGTCGCCGGAGAAAATTCGCGCCAAGCGCACGCGCCGCCACAGCGAAAGCACCGGGCGATCGGCGGTGAGGAACCAACCTTCGCGCGCCGGCGCGACGCTTTGCCACGCGCGGCGCAAGGCGTCGTCGGCGCGCACCTCGCGGCCGGGCAAGACGGCGAGGTCGGTCTGGTACGCGGCCACGCAATGCACGAGCGTCCCGGTTGCGAGGTGCGAGCGCAGTCCGCCGCACACGCCGACGACGAGCAGACCGTCGAGTTGTCCTGTGGAGAGCACCGCCGCCGCTGCGCGCGCCGCGTACACCTTGCCGACGCCGCCGACGCACGCGCGCACGCGGCTCGCTCCGCAGCGCACGTCGAGTACGTCGAGGCCGAGGCGACGCTCGACCGCCGTCGCGCGCTCACGCAACGAACCAAGTTCCTCGGGCAACGCGCATACGAGTCCGAAGACACGCTCGCGCTCGGGTTCGCGACTCACAACACCGTCCATCGCGCCATTGTGCCGCGCCTTTGCGCGCGAACACGCTGCGTTCTCGCTCGCCTCCAGCGCTCGCGCCGCGCGCGCGTCGCCGTGTCGCCTCTTGGAGCATTGCGGCAGCCGCGTTAGAACCTCTGCCCTCGTGGTCGACCTGCGAACGAAAGGCAAGCTGCGCGTCGCCGTCACCGGCGCGACCGGATTCATCGGCGGCTACATGCTGCGCGGCTTCTCGAGCGCCGGGCACACCGTGCGCGCGCTCGCGCGGCCGGGGCGCGAAGGCGCGGTGCAGCATCCGCCCGAGCAGCGCTGCGAAGTGCACACGGGCGATCTCAACGACGTCGCCTCGTTGAAGGGCTTTCTCGACGGCGTCGACTTGCTGCTGCACCTCGCGAGCGCGCACGACCACCTCGGCGACGAGGAGATGCAGCGCGTCAACATCCAAGGCACGCAGCACTTGCTCGATCTCGCGCGCAAGGAAGCGCCGCCGCACTTCCAGATCTGGGTCGTGTCGTCGGCGGTGATCGGCGCGCCGGTGTACAGCTACTACCGCGACTCGAAGCGCGTGCAGGAGAAGATCATCCGCGGCTCGGGCTTCGAGTGGGCGAGCTTCAGGCCGACCTTGGTGTACGGCGTCGGCGACATGCGGCACACGGCGCCGTTCCTACGCAAGTGCGCGAAGCCGAGCGGCTCGTTCTGGGTACCGCACGACGGGCTGTCGAAGATCAATCCGGTGCACGTCGAAGACGTGGTCGACGCCGTGCTGCGCTACTTCAAGTTCGAGCGCGGCATCGACTGCTGCTACGAGTTGGCCGGTCCAGCAGGCATCGCTTACAACGAGTTCATCGACCTGACCATCGCTGCGACGGGCGGCGGCGTGAAGCGCCGCAACATCTCGAAGAAGTGGGCCGACCGCGCGATTTTCCTGAAGGGCATGTTCGTCGACAACACCGAAGACCGCCGCGCGTCGGCGTACTTCAACTTGCACCACGAGCACGACATCTCGAACGCGCAGGGAGAGCTCGACTGGCAGCCGCGGACCTATGCCCAGGGGATCCGCGAAGTGGCGCAGGGTGAATGGTGGAAGGACGCCTCGCGTTGAACGCGCGCCGCCGCCGTCAACGCGACGGAACTCGACGCGGTCGGTAGAGCGCGAGCCCCAAGCCGGCTCCGGCGGCAGCGGCGATTGCGGCGCGCACCAAGCTCCCGGACGCAGCATCGCGCACGCCCATCAGCAGGCCGAATCCGGCGATGCCGAACACTTGCCGCAACCGTCGGTAGGGATCGTCCATGATCGTCGCTGCCCGCGTACGCCGCGCGTGAGGACTGCGAGACGGTAC
>CAYHRR010000459.1:0-3833 GCA_964358875.1 uncultured Planctomycetaceae bacterium
GCAGCGAACTCGATCCCAACGCCTACCCGATCTAGCAGCCCGCAGAAAAAGCCGCTGCTACGACACCACGCTCTGTCTCGCGACGGGGCCTCTTCAACGGACTGCTAGTCGTCGAGCAGCTCGAGTTCGAAAGCTCGAAAGCGCACTTCGGTCGGCCCCCCGGAGTGGAGTTGCAGTGCGAGCACGCCTGAACGCGCCGCTTGCGGATCGTCGCGATCGACGCACAGCTCACCGTTGATCCACGTGCGCACGTGCGAGCCGCGCGCCTCGATCTCATAGCGATTCCACTCGCCGCGCCTCACGGCGCCCGACTCGCGCTCCGCAAGCAAACCGCGGCCCTCTTCCTCGTAGAGCTTGCCCCACCACCCCGGACCGATGTCGGCCTGATAGCCGCACACGGCGCCGTCGTCGTTCACGTGCGAACGAAACTGAATGCCCGAGTTGCCGCGGTCGTCGATCAACTGCACCTCGAGCGCCAAGCGGAAGTCGCGCAGCTCCAGATGCGAACGCAGGAACGCGTTGTGCGCGAGCCCGCCCGTACTTCCGACGAGCATGCCGCCCTGCACCGTCCACAGGCTCGCGTCGCCGCTCCACAAACTGAGATCGCGACCGTTGAACAGTGACGCCGCATTGCGTCGCGTCGCCCGCAGCGGCACCTGATTCGGCCCCTGCACGTAGGCGACCAGATCGCGGATCTCCGCGGCGCTCAACGTTTCGAGGATGCCCTCAGGCATCGTCGAAAGATCCGACAGCCGCGTCGTTTCGATGTCGTCGCGCGCGATCACCAGCGTCTCGTTTTCGGTGACCAGCGTGATCGAAGAGTCGCTCGCGCTGCGTTGGATACCGGTGACGATGCGGCCGTCGGTGGTCCACACGATCGTCGCGAGGTAGTCCTGACCGATCACACCGTTGGGATCGACGACGTTCGAAAGCAAGTAGTCGATGTCGGCGCGATTGGAGCCGGTGAGGTCCGGACCGACCTTGCCGCCGACGTCGAACAAGGTGTGGCACTGCTGGCAGGTGCGCGCGAACACCTCGCGCCCCGAGCTGCGCTCGGCGCTTTGCGAAGCGGCCAGCAAATCCACCTTCAACTCGCCCACGCGCTTCAACTTGTCGGCGGCAGTAGCTCGCACTTCGCCCCACGACTTGCGCAAACGCGCGATCAGCGCTTCATCGCCGAGACTTTCGAGCTTGCGCGCCACGAAGGCGCCGATATCCGTGCGCGCGACGACGCCGTGGTCGAGCGCGTCGAGCAACAACGCTGCGTAGCTCGCGCGCGACGACAGCGAGTTGACGGCATCACGTTTCTCCTCCGGCGTCAGCGACGCGTACACAGCGAGCACGCGCCGCGCGCCGTCGAGCGCATCGAGTTGACCGAGCGCGCGGATCGCCGCCGGGCGCAACAGCGCGTCGTCGAGTAACGCCGACACCGCCGTAGGCAACTGCGGGTCCTTCAAGCGCAACGAACTCTCCAGGGCCTCGTGCCGCGCCGCGCTCGCGGCCTCGCGATCCGCCAAGCGACGCCGCAATTCGGGCAACGTCCCCGCATCACCGAAGGCGACGGCGAGCGCGCGCGCCAACTCCTGCACACGCACCTCGCCGTCGACGGACAAGGCCGAAGCCAACTCGGTCCAGCCCGCGGGCGCCTTCAAACCGCGTTGTGCGCCGAGCCCGATGACGGCTTCCTCGAGACGTTGAACGCGCGCGCTCGAATCGGTCGCGTCGGCCAAGGTCTGCATCAGCGCGCCGTGTTGTGCCGGATCCGCCGCGGTGCGCCGCACGACGAAACGCGCGACCGTCGGCAATGCGCACGACGCGAACGCGCGCACGGCACGCAGCGGATCGGCGGCGACGAGCGGCTCGACGCCGTACCACACGAGCAGCGGCACGTTGGCGTCGTCGGCGTCTTCGGCGCGATCCGCAAGCGCCTCCGCGAGCGCCCAGCGATCGTCGACGTCCAAGCGCTGCAGCGCGGCGGCCAGATACAAGCGCACGACAGGCGAGTCGTCGTCGCGAGCCATGCTCGTGAACTGCACGCGCGTCGCCGCATCCGTTGCGCGGTCCTCGCTCGCGAGTTGGACGGCCCACGCGCGCACGAGTGCATCGCGCGAACGCATGGCCTCGCGCAAGAACGCGTCGTTCGCCGCGCCGATCGCGTGCAGCGACCACAACGCGCGCAAGCGCTGTTGCAGTGGTTCATCGGAAGCGAACAGCGCGCGCAGTTCCCGCTCGGCGTCGCCGTCGTAACCGCGCTCCTGCAACAAGCGCCGCGCGTGTCGCGCGAACCACTCGTTGGGATGGCGCTGGAGCTGCGCGAGCTCGAGCGCGCTATGACGCGACAGGTCGACGTCGAACGGAGCGGCGTCGCCGAACGACACGCGGTAGATGCGCCCGTTCGTGCGGTCCCAGATTTCCGGCGTCGTCAGATGGCAGGCCTGCTTGTCGTACCAATCGATCAGGTAGACCGCGCCGTCGGGTCCGTACTTCAAGTGGATGCCGCGAAACCAACGGTCGTCGGCGAGCAGGAAGTCCTCGGCGTGGCGACCGACGTAGCCCGAGCGCGTGCGTTCGAGCAGGTCGTTGTTGACGCGGTTGCCGTGGATGTTGCTCATCATCAGCGTGTCGCGATAGCGCTCGGGCATCGCGCCGCCCAGATAGACCATCGCGCCCGCGTGCGCGTGTCCGCCGCCGACGGAACCCGAGCGCGAATTGCCGGCCCACGGATCGGCGCCGGTCCAGTGCGCGTGATCGGCGATCGTCTTCAGATCGGCGAACACGTACTTGCCGAAGTGCTCACCGGCTTGGCGTTCGTAACGCGCGCCCTGAATCACATGGAACAGGTGCGGGATCACGCAGGCGGTGATGAAGGCCTGACCCTCGCTGTTCCAATCGATGCCCCAGGGATTCGACGTGCCCCAGGCGAACACTTCGAATTCGCCGCGCTGCGGATGGAAACGCCACACACCGGCGTTGAGCTTCGTGCGCTCCGCGTCCTTCGCGCCCGGGCGACCGACGTTGGAGTGTGTGAACACGCCGTGGCACCCGTAGAGCCAACCGTCGGGCCCCCACGCAAACGCGTTGAGCGTCTCGTGCGTGTCCTGAAAACCCCAGCCGTCGAGCTTCACTTGCGGCGGCCCGTCGGGCACCAAGTCGCCGTCGCGATCGGGAATGAAGAGCAACTGCGGCGCCGCGCCGATCCACGCGCCGCCGAAGCCAACCTCGAGTCCGCTGACCAAATTCAGGCCGCTCGCGAACACCGTGCGGCGCTCGAAGCTCCCGTCGTGATCGGCGTCTTCGAACACGACGATGTCGTCGCGGCCTTCGCCGTCCTTGCTGCGCGTCGGATAGGAGAACGCTTCGGCGACCCACAGCCGACCGCGGTCGTCGAACGTGAAGGCGATCGGCTGGTGTACGTCGGGCTCCGCAGCGATCAGGTCGACTTGAAAACCGGCGGGCACGTGCATCGCGTCGCGCGCTCGAGGCGGTGTGAGGCCGGCATTTTCGACGGCATCGAGCGGCAACAGCGCCGGCAATCCCGGCGGAGGCTCGAACACCGGCCGCTCGGCGTGGAAGCGGAAGTCGTCGAAGTTGACGTGCCCCCACCCGTCGGTGCGCCCGTCGACGAGCCGAATGCGGATGCGCTCGCCTCGATGCGCGCGCAAATCGACGAGCGAGCGCTGCATCGTCTCGCTGCCGACACCGCTCGCGCGGAACAGCGCGCGACCGTCGTCCGCGCTGAGGATCTCGACGCACGTCTCGACGTGATTTCCTCCGCCGATCAAGAAGCTGGCCCACGGCTCGCTCACGGTGATCGGCGCGGAGGTCAGCGTGCC
>CAYHRR010000460.1:0-3822 GCA_964358875.1 uncultured Planctomycetaceae bacterium
GCGGCGGCGCGACAAGGGCGCGCGGTCGAGCAACGCTCGAAGCGAATGTGCCGGGATTCGCGCCGAAAACGGCGCTTCGTCGAGCTGCGGAGTACGTGCGCAGGCTGCGCTGTGCGCGGCGTTTGCGACGCTCAGCCCATGAAGCCCAAGTCGTCCGCCGCGAAATTCGAGAGGTTGGGGAACACCGTCGGCATGTCGCCCGTCGCCACGCCGAACCACTTGGCGAGGGTCGCGCCGACTTGATCCACCGCCGTCGAGGGCAAGGTGCGACCGCCGCCGACGTCGTCGACGCCGTCGAGCGTGAGGTCGGGCATCGCTCCATAGAGATCGCCGCCGACGACCGAGCCGCCGAGCACGAGATGGTGCGCGCCCCACCCGTGGTCCGTGCCGCGCCCGTTCGACGAGAGCGTGCGACCGAATTCGCCGGCCGTGAACGTCGCGACGTTGTGGTCTTCGCCGAGTTCGGCGAGCGCTCCATCGAAGGCCGCCAAGCTCGCGCCGAGATCCGCGTACAAATTGGGCTGGTCGATGTCCTGAGTGTCGTGTGTGTCGAAGCCTCCTGTGCCGACGAAGAAGATCTGGCGTTGGAGTCCGAGTTGCGCGTGGATCGCGACCATCTTCGCGACGGCTTCGAGTTGCTGAGCAAGCCACGAATCCGGGAACGGCGTCGCGAAGTCCGGCACCGCGGCGAGCGCCACGAACAAACTCGCCGCACACGCGCGGATGCGCGCGTTGCCGATGCTCGAAACCATGCCGGCGCCGTCCGCCGGCGCGCAGCTTCGCGCAGCCCCTCGCCCGCGTTTCGTCGATCGCAGCGCGACGTCGAAAGCGCCGTTCGCGCGCTGCGGCAAGGCATGTGCCTGCACCGTGCGCTGCAGCGCTTCCTGGCGAAGTCGCTATTTCTGTGCGTGGGCGAGCGCGCGCCGATAGCTCGCGCTCGTCACTGTCGAGCGCAAGCGCGGATGCTCGCTGCCGACGACGCGCCGGTACAAATCGGCGGCGTCGGCTTCGACTTCCATCGGCAGGAACACGCGGCGCTCGGCTTGCGCGAGATCGACGTGCGGTCCGACGCCGAGCGGCGCGCCCTCGTAAGGCGTCACCGAAAATCCGCCGACGCGCCACTTGCCGCCGCCGAACACACCGTCGCGATCTTCGAATTCGCGGCCGGAAAGCGCGCCCAAGATCTGTTGCGCGTCGGCCTCGACCAAGGGACCGCTGTAGCCGGGCGGCGGGGGCTCGTCGTAGCAAGCAGGTTGCAACGTGAGCGCGAGGAACAACATGGCGAGGTGCGCGGTGTGCTTCATGACGTCGTCGTTCGTGCGACTTCCATACCAAACCGCGCGCGGCGCGGGAGACACGGTTGGAGATTCGAGCCGCGTGGCGCGTAGGATTCGCGCATGGCTCCTTCGTCGTCGTTCTCCGCGCAGATCCTCGCGCACGTCGAGCGCGTGCTCGGCCCCGTCGTCCACGTTTGGCACGGTCGCGGCTCGCGCTTCGTGCGCTTGCACATGCTGCTCGTCGAGCCGACGGACGAACGCCCGTGCTTCAGCATCGTCACCAGCGGCATGAGCGACGTCGAGATGCGCACGCCGAAGGCCGCGCGCGAGTGGCGGCGCGCGGAACTGATGCTCAACCTGCCCGAGGAGTGGCCGATCGACGAAGACGACGGCGCGTGGCCGCTGAAGTGGTTGGAGACTTTGGCCGCATTCCCGCACGAAAACCGCACTTGGATCGGTCTCGGTCACACGCTGCCCAACGGCGATCCGCCTGAGCCTTTGGCCGAGGACACCGCGCTGTGCGCGCTGCTCGTCACGCCGCCCTACATCGCCGGGCCGGAGTTCGCGCGCTTGGAAGTCGCGCGCCACGAGCGCATCTACTTCCACGGCGTGATGCCGATTTATCGCGAGGAGCTGGAGCTCGTCGAGTCCGAGGGCGCGCCGGTGCTCGACGCGCGTTTCGTCGCAGCCGACATCGTCGACATCGTCGATCTCGCGCGCGAGAACGTCGCCGTGGCGTGAGCGCTTGTGCGACGGCGCACGCACGCGCGGACTTTTTCGCGCAGCAGTTTCACGGCGCGAGGGCGACCGAGCCCGCGCTCGATCGCCCTCGATGAGTTGCCGACGCTCTCGCTATTGGAGGCAGGCGAACAAAGCAGCCTTGTTCTCCAAGCTCGAGAAGTTCTGACCCTTCAATGCGTTCAGCAAATTCGGACTGCCGCCCGCGAGGGCCTCGGAGGCCTTGATCAGGAACTGTGTGTCGCCGGTGAGCTCGTAGCCGTAGGCGAACGACGAGGGCGTCATGTAGGCGTCCGTGCCGTTGCCGCCGCCGCCCGCCGGAATCGAACCGCAGTAGGGCGGCTGATTGAGCGCCAACGGTGCGACCGCGACGTGCGCCCACACTCCATGTCCCGTCGTGTTCCAGGCCATCGGACCGATCATCGAGTACAGCGAGTCGGTCAACACCTGTTCGGTCTGCGCGAAGCGTGCGTTGTCGACGCCGCGCAGCACCGATTCCTTCAAGCCCCACAGCATGTTCTCGATGATGCCCTGCTCGATCGATTGCCGCGTGCGGAACTGACCGGCGAGGTTCTTGACGTTGATGATCGATTGGATGAAGCCGTTGCAGTTCGATTGACCTGCCGCGACGGTGTCGTCGATCTTTTGGAACCAGTTGAGCCAGCGTCCGCGCCACACCGGATCCGACAAGCCGTACGCGGCGGTTGCGGACACCATGCCCCACGATTCACCGCGGCCGAAGGCCATGCCGACGCCCGGAGTCGCTTGCACGAAGTTCATGTCGGCGCGCAGGCCCGACACGATCGAAGCACCGGCCGCATTGTTGTAGTGCTCGTTGTAGCCCAGCCTGAAAATCTCCGCGGCCATGCGGATGTCGTCCTTGGCGAGCGCGTCGTTGCCCAACCACGCGAGCACCATCGGCGAATGCAGGAAGCGGATGTAGTGCTGGAAATCGATCGGCGTGTGCGCGAGCAGATCGGCCTCGTAAGCAGGCTTCAGCGCGTGCGCGGCGACGTAGTTGCGTTGGAACGCCGGCGAGACGTTCATGCCGAACGGGTCGTTGCCGCTGAGCACCTTCTGGAAGAAGTTGGCGTTGAGATATTGGAAGCCGTTGCCCTGCACGAGCCATTGGTCGAGACGCGTCGTCTCGCCGTCTTGGTTGTAGAGCACCTGCGGTTGGCGCTCGCAGTACATGCGGTGCGTCAACTCATAGGCGCGATAGCCCTGCTTCGAACTGACCTCGGCGGTCTTGAAGCCGTCGTAGTAATAGATCTCCGAACCGCTGGTCATGCCGCCGTACTTCACGCCCCACGGATGCGCCCAACCGAGCACGGGACTCGCGAACGGATAAGCGGTCGCGATGCCTTGCTCGATGTGATTGCGCACCTGGTTGTAGGTGTTGAGCACGTTGGCTTGCACCGCAGCGGTGCCCAAGTGCGAGAGGTCCGGCAACGGATGCTTCTGCGGGAAGTAGCGCGCCGTTTGCGGATTCCACCACGAGTACAGCGGGCCGCCGTCGGGCGACGGACCGCGGCGGCAGAAGCCGAGGAACGCTTCGTCGAGCGCGGCGCGCGCGATCGGAGCCGCCGCCGGTTTCGAAAGTGCGAGGCGGCGATGGAACATGCCCTGCGACGGCATCACGTGTTGCGTGCCGTCCGCGTTGGGCTTGACCAACGGGAAGGCGGTCCACGCACCTTGCGCGTGCGAAGTGCCGAGGAACGGATCGGTGATGTCGGCTTGCAACTGCCAGCCGTTCAAGACCCACAGCTCGATGTCCTTGAAGTACACGAGCCCGAGCGGATCGTCG
>CAYHRR010000461.1:0-3812 GCA_964358875.1 uncultured Planctomycetaceae bacterium
GCTCTACACCTCGCTGCGCTACTCGATGATGGTCGCGGGTCTGCTGATCGCGATGGCGACCGACATGCCGACCGACCGCTTCGCCATGCTGTTCAGCATTGCCGAGGGCGTGCTGTTCGTGCCTCTCGCGTTCGAAGTCGCGCGGCAGATGCGCGGACCGGCGAGCGCGGCGTGGCGCGCTTGGAGTTGGGAGCATCTGCGCTACGGCGCGAAGAGCGTGCTCAGCGGCATGCTGCTCGAACTCAATTCGAAGGTCGACGTGTTGATGATCGGCGCGTTCATGGACGACGGTGCGGTCGGCATTTACAGCGTCGCCGCGCTGATCGCCGAGGGTCTGTTCCAACTGCTCGTCGTGCTGCAGAACAACTACAACCCGGCGCTCGCCGTGCACATCGCCGACGGCAAGTTGCGCGAGCTCGAAGGCATCGTCGCCAAGGGTCGCAAGTTGACCTACATGCTGTTCGGCGGCGTCGCGGTGCTCGCGCTCGCGGCCTTTCCGCTGTATCTGGCGCTGGTCGGCAAGGCGGAATTCCACGGCGCGTGGGCGCCGCTTGCCTTGTTGATCGCCGGGATGTTCGCGGCGTCGGGCTACATGCCCTTCGCGCAGACCTTGTTGATGGCGAATCGACCCGGTTGGCACACGGGGATGATGGCGAGCTGCGTGCTGTGCAATGCGGGTCTCTGTTTGCTGCTGGTTCCCATGTGGAGCCTCGCGGGGGCCGCGACGGCGACCGCGCTCTCGCTCGTGTGGGCGGCATTCGCGCTCAAGTTCATGGTGCGGCGCCACGTCGGTCTGCAGATCTAAACTCGTCACACGTTCATCGTGCGCAACCACTCACTCGCCCTGACCCTGCTCGCCGCGCTGACGCTCGCGGCCCTCGCGCTGCGTTGGCGTGGTCTCGACTTCGGCCTGCCGTTGCAGCTCGAGGACGACTGCAAGATCCCGCACCAAGTCGAGATGTTGCGCGCCGGCGACGACGCTTGGCGCAACGACAAGGAATTCCGTTGGTACCCGCTGCTTGTCGCGGACGTCGCTCGTCTGTGGCCTGCACCCGAGGCCGCGCCGATGGAAGCCGCGCTCGACGTGCACCTCGAAGCCGCGGCGCAGGCCACGCTCCAAGTGCGCCGCACGGTCGCGCTGCTCGCGGTGCTCAGCATTCCGCTGACCTACGTGCTGGCGACGCTGTTCCTCGCGCGTCGTTGGGCCTTGATCGCAGCCGCCTTCATCGCGTTCAGCCTGCTGCAGCAGAGTTTTTCGCAGCAAGCGAGACCGCACGCGCCCGGCGGGACGTTTGTGCTCGCCGCCGTCATCGCCGCCGTGTGGCTGCGACGCAAAGGCGACGCCCTCAGCTACGCGACGGCCGGCGGTGCCGCTGCGCTCGCCCTCGGCTGTGTTCAGAGCGGCATCGCCGTGCTGCCCGCGCTTCTCGTTGCGCACCTCGCGAGCCGACGCCGTTGGTTCGATGCGCGCGTGCTGATCGCTTGCGCCGCCATCGCGCTCGCGCTGTTCGTCTTCTATCCGTTCCTGTGGCTCGGTGGCGGCGCCGATGCGACGCAGCCTGCGTTCAGCTTCGACCTCGCGCACTGGACGATGAAGATCGGCGGGCACGAGATTTTTCTTAGTCAGATCGCCTTCGGCGGTGTGAGGCCGACGCTGTGGGCCCTGTGGTCCTACGAGCCCGCGCTTTCGATCGTGCTGGTCCTTGCGGTGCTCGCGGCGCTGGCGCGGCGTTTCACTGAGCGACACGGAGCGCGCAGCGATCGTGAAGCACGACGCGATGCGTGGGTGGTGCTCGCCTATGCGCTGCCCTACGCGCTCGTGCTGCTCATGTACGAACGCACCTACGAGCGCTTCGTCATTCCGCTGCTTCCGTTCCTCGCTGTCGTCGCGGCCTGGGCGCTGCGCGAGTTGGCGCATGCGTGCGGCCGACACGTCGCGCTCCTGCGCGAGGCTCGTGGGCACGCGTGCATCGCGGCGCTGGCGCTCGCGGCTCCGGCCACGGCGACGTTCTGCCTGTCGTCGCTTCGCGCTGCACCTTCGACGATGTTCGTCGCGGGCGACGAGTTGCAGAAGCTGGCGACGCCCGCCGACGACGTCGCGTTGCTCTCGCGCGTCGAACTACCGCTGTGCCGCGAACCCGAGGGCATGAAAAATCCCGGTGGTCCCGCGAGCCTCTTCGCCTGGCCGTGGGTGCGCTACCAAGCCGCGCTGCCCGACGGCCGCGGTCCCGCGCCGCTGTGGAAGCTGCGTTGGTGGAAGCCCAAGCTCGAGCAAATGAACTCGGATCCCGAGGGCTACATCGCCGCGCAGGGTGGACGTTTTGTCGTGATCGAGGTGTACGCCGACAATCGCGCGCATCCGGCCGGAACTGCGGTCCGCCAGGCGCTGCAGCGGCGCGCAAAGTTGCTCGCGCGCGTCTCACCCGACGGCGACGCGGCCTACAGCGAGCATCCGCTCGGCTACCAGGAAGAAACCACCGTGCCGACGCCGCATTTTTTCGCGCGCGTGCTGCGCGCCGAGCGCAGCGGGCCGGTGATCGAGATTTATGAGTTGGACGCGCGCTAAAGGACGGTTGAAAAGACCTCCGACGAAGGCACAGTAGCCGCGCCTCTCCCCGGGGAGCGCGTCGCCGCCGCATGGATCCCGCCCAACTAGCTCGCTATCGCATCGGCGTCGTCATCCCGGCCTTTCGCGTCGAGCGTCAGATCGAGAAGGTCGTGCGCGGGCTGCCGAGCTACGTGCGCTCGATCATCGTCGTCGTCGATGCCAGTCCGGATGCGACCGCTGAGCGCGTCGCCGCCTTGAGCGATCCGCGCGTGACGTTGATCCGACACGAGGCGAACCAAGGCGTCGGCGGAGCGATGCAGACGGGCTTTCGCGAGGCGCTGCGCCAAGAGCTCGAGCTCGTCGTGAAGATGGACGGCGACGATCAGATGGATCCGGCAGCGCTGCCGCAATTGCTCGAACCGTTGATCGACGGGCGCGCCGATATGACCAAGGGCAATCGCTATGCGCACACCGACGCGCTCAAAGCGATGCCGGCCGTGCGCATCATCGGCAACGCCGGGCTGACCTTCCTGGTGAAGATGGCCTCGGGCTATTGGAGTTTGTTCGACCCGGCCAACGGCTACGTTGCGTTGCGGACCGACGTGCTGCGGCGCTTCGATCTTTCCAAGCTGCACAAACGCTACTTCTTCGAGTCGGGCTTTCTCATCCAACTCGGCATCCTGCGCGCGGTCATCGTCGATGTCGCGATACCGGCGCGCTACGGCGACGAGCAGAGCTCGCTCTCGATCCCGCGCACGCTGCTCGGTTTTCCGCCGCGACTCGTCTACGGCCTGCTGCGACGCTTGTTCTGGCGCTACTTCGTCTACGACTTCACCGCGCTGTCGCTGTACCTGATGCTCGCCGTGCCGATGCTCATCTGGGGCGTCGTGTACGGCCTCGTCGTGTGGAACGACGTGCTGCTCTACGGCCGCGACGCCACCGCCGGACAAGTCATGTTCGCCGCGATGCCGATCATCATCGCCGTCCAGTTCCTCTCGCAGTGCGTCGCGCTCGACATCGCCAACGTCCCGCGCACGCCGATCTCAGCGCCGCTCGAACCACGCTGAGCGCCGGCGTCCCCGACAAATGCTGATTCCCCTCAGCACCACATCCGCCGCGACACCAACAGTTCGCGCCACGAACGCAGCTCCCTCTACCACCGCCCACGCCTGCGACACACGCGCGAGTTCTCCCTTAAACTCCGCGTCCGCTTGGGCCGGCGTTGCGGGCCCGACGGCACCGGAGTCGCGGCCGCCGCGCGCCA
>CAYHRR010000462.1:0-3796 GCA_964358875.1 uncultured Planctomycetaceae bacterium
ACTGCACCGGCACGTTCTCGTTCGACTTCAACACCTGGACCGCCAGCGGCCTCGATGCATCGCTCTTCATGGGCCAACACGTCTTCGCGCAGTACTACAGCCGCGACCCAGGCTCGACTTCGCAGGTCAACCTGACTGACGCCGTCGAGTTCTTCCTCGAGCCCTGAAAGCCCGAGTTCCGTCGCGCACGTGGCGTCGAGTCGACGCACTCGAGGGCGACACGGCGCCGCGCGACGACCTCGCGCGCGGCGCGGCTGCTTATAGTGGCCGCCCGCCCATGGTCGCCCGCCTTCGCATCGCTGCGTTCGTCCTCGTGTTCGCCGCACTCGCCTTCGCCGACACCTTCGTCATGAAGGACGGGCGCAAGCTCGAGGGCAAAGTCACGAAGGAGACCGCGACTTCCTATTTCGTCGAGACCGGCGTCGGCGCGATCGAAATCAAGAAGAGCGACGTGGCGCAGCGCATCGTCGGCAAGACGCCGCGCGAGGATTACGCCGGGCGCGAAGCCGCGGCGAAGTCCGCCGAGGATTTTTTCCAACTCGGCAATTGGGCCAACGAGAACAAGCTCGGCGTGCAAGCCAAGAAGTGCTGGAAGAAGGCGGTCGAACTCGAGAGTCAACACGAGGGCGCGAACAAGGCGCTCGGCAACGTGCTCTACAAGGGCCGCTGGATGACGCCCGACGCGCGCGACGCCCAGGCGAAGTCCGACGAAGAGACGGAGATGTCGGCCAAGGGCTTCGTGCGCTGGAAAGACCGCTGGGTCACGCCCGAGGAGCAGTCGAAGCTCGAGCAGGGCTTGATCCTGCGCGACGGCAAGTGGCTGACCGAGGCCGAGTCCAAGCGCCTCGACGGCCTCGAGGAATTCAACGGCGTTTGGTACCCCAAGCCCGAAGCGCTCGCGCGCGCCGACGTCGCCGCCGTCGAGAAACTCGCGGGCAAGCCGCTGCTCGTCCAAGTCAACGAGCAAGCGATCCTCGCCGGCGACTTCGACGCAGCACTGCTCGATCGAACGAGCAAGCAACTGCTCATCGCGCGCGAGTGGTTCGACAAGAGCTTTCAAGCCAAGCCCGGCCTCGAGTTGTTCGGCGGCGCGCTCGCGCATTTCTATCTCTGGAACCACGAGAGCAAGGCCTACGTCGACAGCGTCGATCTGTGCGCGTCCCTGACGACGACCGTGCCGCCGGGTTGGGCCGCGCTGGTGAAGGAACGTCACGGCTTCTTCTGGATCGATCCCTATCCGTTGTCGTCGGCGCGCGTGTGGAACCGCCCCGATGAAGATCTCGTCGGCCACTGCGTGCACCACTGGGGTCACATGTTGATCGGCCGCCTGGGCTACGACGGCCGCAACTTACCGCCCTGGTACGAGGAGGGCTTCGCCAGCTTGATGGAGTACCGCTTGTTCGCGCGCAACGCCGTTTTTTGCCGCACGGCAGCGACAAGTCTGGTCACGACCGGAACCACCGCGAAGAAGGCGCCCGTGACCTTCACCTTCGACGTCGGCATGTTCCGCGAAGGCGCTTGGAAGGAGACTTTGAAGAACGCGCTCGCGGCCGGCGTCGTGCCGGGCTTCGACCGCCTCGCGCAACTCGACTACGGCAACCTCGAGCTGCTCGACATCGCCTGCGGCATGGCGATCACATGGTGGCTCGAAGAGAACAACCCCGGCGCGCTCGGCAAATTCCACGCGGCGCTGCGCAAGGCTCAACCGCCGTCGCCCGGGCGCATCGTGCCCGACTCGCGCGAGCGCTCCGCTCAATACAACGCGGCCTTCCAAGGCGCGGTCGGTCTCGGTTGGCCGCAGGCCGACAAGGCTTGGCGCGTGTGGTTCGCGGCGCGCTGAACGAGGTCTGCGCGCGCGTCGTACGGAGTTGTCCGAACGAATGACGTAGTGCGCCGATGTGCCGCCTCGGTGAGTTTCGCGCGCTCGCCTCGACACGCAGCCGAGCCACCGACTTGTCACGCGCGCGAGCACCGACGTGCTCCACAATTTGCAGCGCGATGCGCACTCGGAGTCGTTCGATCGAAGCGATTCCGCGATGGCTGCGCGCGCCGGCCCCAGCTCTGGAATCAACGATGAAGTCACTCGCGTTCGCGTCGCTAGCACTGCTGTCCCTCGCCGCGGCGAGCGGCGCGCAGGTCAACGTCTACAACCAGCCGATGGCCGCCAACGGCGGCGTGTTGCGCCCATCGCAAATGTGGATCGATCCGGGCGGAGCGAACGATCTCGACTCCGACGCGCAGGCCTGGGCGGACTTTGAATTCTCGCAGGACGCCGTGATCACGCACGTGCGCTGGTGGGGCGAGGCCGCGCCGGCGCTCGGCTTCGAACTGCAATTCTTCCATCAGGATCCGGGCACGATCGCGGTGCAACCCGACATGTTCGCCGCGGGCACCGGTTCGTTCCGCACCGAGATGCACACGACCTTCGTGCAGACGCCGGTCGGCAACAACCTCTACCAGATCGACGTCGACCTCAGCGCGCCGCTCGTGCTGATGGGCAACACGCGCTACTTCCTCTCGGTGCTCGGCCAGCAGCCGATCCCCTTCGCGTACTGGCAGTGGGCGCAGGCGACGAGCGGACCGCACGGCACCTTCTGGTGGCAGCGCGGCCTGCACTCGTACCACCACCTCTATGACAGCCGCGCCTTCGCGCTCGTGGGCTACGCGCAGAGCACCGCCGGCACAGCCTTCTGCTTCGGCGACGGCAGCGCCGGTCCCTGCCCCTGCGGCAACTCCGGACCGAGCGGCCGCGGCTGCATCAACTCGCGCAACGTCGGTGCACTGCTGAGCACGCTCGGCAGCACGAGCGTCAGCGCCGACGACTTGCAGCTCGCGACGAGCGCGATGCCGACGAACCAAAGCTGCATGACCTTCACGAGCCCGAGCAGCGTGCACGGCTGGCCGTTCGGCGACGGCAGACGCTGCGTCACCGGCCAGATCTCGCGCCTCCAGGTGCGGAACTCCGGCCTCGACGGCACAGCGTTGTACGGTCCGGGCTTGGTGTCCTACGCGTCCGCGAACTTCATCGGCGCCAACCACCTCGTCGCGGGCGCGACCTTCGGCTTCCAGACTTGGTACCGCGACCCGGCCGGCCCGTGCGGCGCCTCGACGAATGTGTCGAGCGGCGTGCAGGTGACGTTCACGCCCTGAGCTTGCCGGCAAGCGAAACGAAACCACGGGCCGCGTGTCGATCGCGGCCCGTGGTGTCGTTCGAAGGCCCCAGCGAAGGGACGGTGGCCGCCATCGCACGCACGGACCTCTCAGCGCGGCCTGCGCGCGCTGCGTAGGCCGAGCGCTCGCGGCGGGGTAGGGTGTCGCATCGTGGGCGAAGCGCACAAGAACCCGGCTCCGCAAGCGGGCTCATTCCCGGAGATTCCGGGCTATCGCATCGAGGCCGTCATCGGGCGCGGGTCGGCCGGGACGGTGTACCGCGCGCTGCAACTCGCGGTCGAGCGCAAGGTCGCGCTCAAGGTGCTGCACCCCGAGCTCGCGACGCGTGGCCGTTCTGTGCGGCGTCTGCAGCGCGAGGCGCGGACGACCGCGCGGCTGTCGCATCCCGGCATCGTGTCGGCGATCGACATGGGCACGAGCGGCGGCGTGTGGTGGTACGCGATGGAGCTCGTCGAGGGCCCGTCGCTCGCCGAGAAGTTGCGCAAGGAAGGCCGGCTCGCCGAGCGCGACATCCTGCGCATCTTCATTCCGCTGTGCGAAGCGCTCGAACACGCCTTCGACCAAGGCGTCGTGCACCGCGACATCAAGCCCGGCAACATCTTGATCGAAGCGAGCGGCCGCGCGC
>CAYHRR010000463.1:0-3773 GCA_964358875.1 uncultured Planctomycetaceae bacterium
ATCGACGTCGCAGCGTAGACTCGCGCGCACACCACCGTGCCTCGTCGCTTCCTCGGACTCGTGTTGCTCGTGCTCGCCGTCGCGACGGCGCTCGTCGTACATCGCAGTCGCGATGCGTCGGCACGCGCGCTGACTCAAGCTGCGGAGCGAAGCTCGTCGGATCCGCGCATCCTCAGCGTGGATCCACCCGAGGCGACGTTCGATGCCGTACCCGAAGCGCCGCTGCGTGCGTCGACGCCCGAGTGCGCCGCCACTTTGCACGGCCGCGTCGTCGACGGCAGCGGCCGACCGGTGGCGAATGCAGCCATCGAATGCGCCTTCCCACGCGCCGCCTGTGCGAGTGATGCGCTCGGCCGCTTCACGCTCGAGCTTTCGCTGAAGCAGCGCGACGAACTTGTGCCCGCGCGTCTGCACGCCAAGGCCGCAGGCCGCGCGAATCGCACCTGGAACGTCGAATTGTGCGCCGATCGCACCATCGAGATGGGCGACGTCGTGCTCGTCGCGGGCGCGGCGTTGAGCGGGCGAGTCGTCGACGCGCAAGGGCTTCCGATCGAGCACGCTGAGGTGCGCGCGACCGACGACGTCGAGTTGCGCAACAACTGGCGCGCGCACGGACCGCTCGACGCCGTCGCGATGTGCGAGACGCGCGCGGACGGATCGTTCACGCTCGATGGTGTGCCGCTCGGCATGGCGCGCGCATGGGCCGGCGCGGCGGATTCCTACTGGTCCGCCGGAGAGATCGTCGAAGTCACACACGGCACGGCAACGCAAGCGGGAACGCTGCGCTTGGAACGCCTCGTTCCCGAGGACGTGATCGACCTGACCGTGGTTGCGCCCGACGGAACGCCGATTGCCGACGCCGCCATCACCTATCAGGCCAAGGCAGGATCGCGCGCAGCGCACGGCAGCGGCGCGGCCGACGAAATCGGCCGCTACCGCTTGATCGCAACGTTGCGTGGCGCGCACGAGATCCGCGCGAGCGATCCGCGTGGCCGCTACCGCGCCGCACGCGTCGAAGGTGTCGCACCCGGCACGCGCGACATCGTCGTGCGTCTGCAAGAACGGCGTTCGGTCGAACTCGTTGCGCTCGACGATGCCCGGCAACGCGTCACGAACTTTTCGGCGCGCATCACCGAACACGGTCCGGGCGCGCAGCTTCCTGCACTCGAACTCACATCAGCGCCGAGCACTTCCGGCGGCGCGCGCTTCGAGCTTCCGCCGGCGCCGTTTGAAATCGAGATCGCAGCGGACGGCTTCCTGCGCGCGACCTTCGGTCCGTTCGACCCCGACGACCTCGGCGACCTCGACGACGACAAGCTCTCGATCGACCTGCAGCGTCCTCCGGGCATCGGAGGCCTCGTGCGCGTCGATGGCGCAGCGGCGAGCGGAGCTCGAGTGACGTTGTTGCAGGCCGTGCGCGCCGACTCCGCGAGTGAGTTCCAACTCGGTCCTGAAGCAGCGAGCTGCAGCAGTTCGCGCGACGGCTCGTTCCACTTCGCAGCGCACACGGCCGGTCCCTGGTTCGTGGTCGCACGCCTCGACGGCTTCGCGCTCAGCCTCAACGGACCGTTCTCGATCGATGTCGAAAAAGGCGCGACGGAACTCGAGCTCGAACTGCTCGAAGGCGGCGTGCTCGAAGGACGCGCGGTCGGCGCGGTAGCGCAAACGATCGAAGGCCGCACGATCATCGCCGCCGGCGCCAACGGCTTGGTTCACAGCGCGACGACGAGCGCCGACGGTCGCTTTCGCATCGAGCATGTTTCCCCCGGCACGTGGAATGTCGCTGCGCCGCCCCGTGTGACCGGGAGCGAGCACCGAGCGCAGTCCGTGGTCGTCATCAACGCCGCGACGACGGTGGTCGACGTGCCTTTGTTCGACGGTGTCGCGGCGCAGTTGCGCGCACGCTTGACCTTGGACGGCGCGGCGGCACGCGGCTGGCGCGCGAGCCTCGTCGCGCCGACCGTGCCTCCGCGCGAAATGGCGAGTGCAATTCTCGACGACGTCGGCGATTTCAGCTTCGCGACAGTGGCGCCCGGCGCTTACTCGCTGCAACTGCTCGACGACGAGCGTGGACCCGGCGACCTGTGGATCGCAGTGCCGCTGCGACTCGAGGGCGGCGCGAACGAATTCGCGCTCGACATCGCACTCGGCCGCGTGCAAGGCCGCGTCACTTCGGGTTCGGCGCAAGGGTTGATCTGGCGCTGGCAACGCGACGACGGCGTGTGGGCGTCGGGCACGCTCGAGGTCGACGCCGACGGCTCGTTCGTAGTGCCGCGCATGCCCGCGGGTTCGATCCAGTTCGCGCGCATGTCCGAACACGCCGAGACGCCGCTCAAACGCATTCAGCTGCCCGCCCACGCAACGCTCGACCTCGAGCTTTGACGCGCGTTCAATTCATGAACGCCCGGCCTACGCGCGTTCAATTCATGAACGCCCGCCGACGCGCGTTCAATTCATGAACGCCCGCCTACGCGCGTTCAGCTCATGAACGCCCGGCCTACGCGCGTTCAATTCATGAACGCGCCGTTGTTGATATCGAGCGCCTGCCCCGTGATGCCGCGCGCGACGTCGGACACAAGCCACGCGACGAGCTCGGCCACTTCGTCCGGCTCGCTCATGCGGCGCAAGGGAACGTCGCGGAGCGCGAGGCGACGAGCCTCGTCGAAGCTGACGCCCAGGGCCTGCGCCATGCCCTCGAGCCCTTCGCGCGCCATCTCGGTGTTCACCCAACCGGGGCACAGCGCGTTGACCTGCACGTTGTCCGCTGCGAGTTCCACGCTCAGCGCGCGCACCAACCCGAGCAGCCCGGCCTTCGACGCGCAGTAGCCCGTGTAGCCCGCGACGCCGATGCGCGCGAGGATCGAGGACACGACGACGAGATGGCGAACGCGCGGACCTACGGATAGATGCGCTTGCGCTGCTCGCAAGCACGAGTACGTGCCGACCAAATTCGTTGCGATGAGCGCGTCGAAGCGGTCCTTGCGGCCCGCAGCATTGGCGCCGCCGATGCCGCTGTTGGCGATCAGCGCGTCGAGCGGGCCGTGCAGCGCGGCGGCGCGAGCGAACGCATCGTCGACTTGGCTGCGCTTGCGGATATCGCACGCGAACACGGCTGCGCGCGCGCCCTGCTTGCGCACGCTCGCCGCCGTTTCCTCGAGTCGCGCGACGTCGCGCGCGAGTAGCGACAGCGCAACGTGCTTCGACGCCAAGCGCAGCGCGATCGCGCGTCCGATTCCGGTGCCGGCACCGGTGACCACGATGTGTCGATGCGCGCTCGTATGCGTGCGGCTCATCGTGTTGCGCTGCAGCTAGTGCGTGCCTTGACGTTCGAGCCAACGCTCCGCGTCGATCGCGGCCATGCAGCCCATGCCGGCGGCAGTCACGGCTTGGCGGTAGGTCTTGTCGCACACATCGCCCGCCGCGAACACGCCTTCGATCGACGTGTAGGTGCCGTCGTGAACCGTGAGGTAGCCGACCTCGTCCATCGCGAGCACGCCGCGAAACACCTCGGTGTTCGGCTTGTGGCCGATGGCGATGAACACGCCGTCGGTCGCGACCGTGCTGACCTCGCCCGAGCGCGTGTCGACCACGCGCACGGCGTTCACCTTGCCCTTGGCGTCGGCGAGAACTTCTTCGATGCCCTTGAACAGCAACCAATCGATCTTCGGATTGGCGCGCGCGCGATCGAGCATGATCTTCGAGGCGCGGAATTCGTCGCGACGGTGCACGACCGTCACCTTCTTGCACATGCGCGTGAGGTAGTTGGCCTCCTC
>CAYHRR010000464.1:0-3765 GCA_964358875.1 uncultured Planctomycetaceae bacterium
GGTCTGCGCGCCGACGAAGCGGCGCTGTACCGCGAGCTCGAAGACGTGATCGCCGAGTTCTCGAGCAACTACGAGCACCACTTCGACAAGTTGCTGCTGCGCCTCGATCCGCGCGCGCTCGAGCACCTCAACCCCGCGCTGGTCGTCGCCGCCGGAGTCGCCGCCTACCACGACACCAAGTTCCGCGAACTCGCTCCGTTTCCCGGCGTGATCGAGCTCCTGCGCGACCTGCGCGCCGCGGGCCTGAAGGTCGGCATCATCACCCACGGCTTGACGGTCAAGCAGGCCGAGAAGCTCGTGCGCCTGGGGCTCGTGCCGCACCTCGATCCCGAGGCGATCTTCATCTCCGATCAGATGGGCGTCGCGAAACCCAACCCGAAGATCTACGCGATGGCCCTGCGCGGCGTCGGTGTCGCTGCCGAGCGCGCCATGTACGTCGGCGACAACCCCAAGAACGACGTCGACCCCGCGCACCGCCTGGGGATGATCACCTGTTGGGCGCGGCTCGTGCAGCGGCACACGCTCGGTCAGGAAACGCCGCACCACACGATCGAGCACTTCGGCGAATTGCGCGCCCTGCTGCGCGCGAACTACGGCGTTTCGATTCCCGGGTGAACCGAGTCGACGCCGCCCTCGGCGCGCAGTTCTTCGGGCGTGAAGGTCCCGATCAAACGACCGGCGCGCAACACGGCCGTGCGATCGGCGAGGTAGCGCGCCGTCGCCAAGTCGTGCGTGATGAACAGCAGCGTCAGTCCTTCGCGCTCGCGCAGCGAACCGAGCAGTTCCAGCAATTGCGCCTGCACCGACACGTCGAGTGCTGAGAGCACCTCGTCGCACACGAGCAAGCGCGGCCGTGCTGCCAGCGCACGGGCGATCGCTAGGCGTTGTCGTTGACCGCCGGACAATTCGTGCGGGAAGGCGCGCGCCGTCGTCGCCGACAATCCGACGACGTCCAACAATCGCGCTGCGTTCGCGCGCGGCTCGCCGTGAACGGCGAGCGCTTCCGCCAACGCGTCGCCGACGCGCAGGCGCGGATTGAGGCTCGCGAACGGATCTTGGAAGACGATGCCGATCGACTTGCGGGCTGCACGCAACTTGGAGGCGTCAGCGTGCGCCAAATCGACGGGAGGTGCAGCTCCGACGTCGATCAGCACCGCTCCGGAACGCGCGCGATCGAGGCCGACGAGCACGCGACCGAGCGTCGACTTGCCCGATCCGGACGGACCGATCAGCGCAAGCACCTCGCCGGCACGGATCTCGAGTGACACGCCGTCGAGCGCGCGCACGCGCGTGCTGTGCCGACCGAACAGCGCCTGCCGGCCGCCGTGCTCGACGACGACATCGCGCAACTGGGCCAAGACGCGCTCGCTCACGGCGGCACCTCCACGTGGTGCGGACAGGCGACGTGGCGCAGCGCGGCGACCTCGATCAGCGCGGGCTCGCGCTCGCCGCAACTCGCGCGCGCGATCGAACAACGATCGCGGAACGCACAGCCGCTCGGACGAGCATCGGGATTGGGCGCGCGACCCGGAATCGGAACCAAGCGCGTGCCTCGTACGGCGCGCGCCGGCGACGAGCGCAGCAACGCTGCCGTGTAGGGATGCAGCGGTCGCTGCGCGAGTTGCGCAGCAGGCCCGCGTTCGACGATTGCGCCCGCGTACATGACGGCGATTTCGTCGGCGTACTCGGCGGCTGCGACGAGATCGTGCGTGATCCACAGAAGGGCTAGATCGCGAGCGCGCGACGTGTCGCGCAAGAGCGCGAGAATGCGTTGAGCAAGGTGCGCGTCGAGCGCGCTGGTCGGCTCGTCGGCGACGAGCGCTCGCGGTCTCGTTGCCAACGCGCCGGCGAGCGCTGCGCGCTGGCGCATGCCGCCCGAAAGCTCGTGCGGAAAGCGCGCGAACACACCTTCGGCGTCGCTCAACCCGACTTCGACCAACGTCTCGATGGCGCGCGCGCGCGCTGCGGCAGGCGCGACGCCCTCGACGTGCAGCGGCCCCTCCATGACCTGCTCGCCGATCGACAACAACGGATCGAGCGCCGCCTGCGAGTCCTGCGCGTGCCAAGCGATCGCGCGACCGCGCACGCTGCGCCACTCGGCCTCGTTCGCTGCGCGCAGCGAACGTCCTTCGATCGACAAGGACCCGGAGGTCACGCGCGCGTTGTCCGGCAACAGCCCGAGCAGCGACAGACCGAGCGTCGACTTCCCTGAACCGGACTCACCGACGAGCGCCGTCACGCGACCCGCGCACACATCGAGCGACACGCAGCGGACGACGGCATGATCGCGTGCATCGCGCCGATACACGACGCTCCAGTCGCGCAGCTCGATCGTCGCAGCCGTGCTCACGCCACGTCCCTCGGATCCAAGGCGTCGCGCAATCCGTCACCGATGCGATTGCAGGCCAGCACCGTGGCGAACAGCGCGAGCCCGGGGAACAGCAGGATCCACCAGTGCTCGGCCGAACGCGATTCGCGCATCACCGCGCCCCACGACGGCGTCGGAGGCTGCACGCCGAAACCGAGGAACGACGCGGCAGATTCGGTCAGGATCGCCGACGCCACGGCGAACGCGGCGGCGACGATCACCGGAGCGAGCGCGTTCGGAAGCACATGGCGCAGCAAGATGCGCGCGTTCGAGTAGCCGAGCGCTCGCGCTGCGCTCACGTAGTCGAGCTCGCGAATGCGCAACGCCTCGGCGCGCACGAGCCGCGCGACACCGGTCCAGCCGACGCAACCGATGACCAGGATCGTCGCAACTTGCGGGTGCACGCCGCGGTTGGGCAACAACGCGATCGCCACGAGGATCAAGAAGAAGGCGGGGAAGGACTGCAGCACGCCGACGAGCCCGGTGAGCGACGTGTCGAAGCGACCGCGAAAGTAGCCGGCGAGCGAGCCGACGAGCAGGCCGAGCAGCACGACGAGCACGACCGAGGCGATGCCCACGGTCAGGCTGACGCGTCCGCCCCACAACACGCGCGCCAAGATGTCGCGCCCGAGCGAGTCCGTGCCGAACAGGTGACGCCACGCGCTGTTCAACGCGGGCTCGTGCGGGCGCACGTCGACGGGCGTCGCGCTCGGAGTGAAACCCGTCGCCGCATCCGGACGCTGCGCGCGCGCGCCGCGAACGTAGCGGCCTCGCTCGTCCATCTGCGCTGATGAGCTCCACGTCGGAGGTCGCAAGGTCTCGGTGAGGTTCGTCTCGGCATAGCCGAACGCGATCGGCGCAAAACAGACGCTCTCGGCGGTCACGCTTTCGCTCGCGAGCCCGGCTTTGATCGATGGGCTCGTGAGCACATGCGGCGGCGCGAACACGAAGCACGCGAGTGCTGCGAGAGCGATCGACGCGGCGCCGCCGAAGGCAAAGGTCCGCGCGCGCGCGTGCCGCACGCACAGCGCGAGCGCGATCGTCCATGCAATGGCGACGAACCAATCGACGAACTCGAGCGAAGCCGGCAACGGAAAGCTCGTCGCGGCGCGCAAGGCGACTCGCGAATCGGGCGCGAGCTCAACGCGCAAGCCGCGCGCTAAGGCGAGCACCTGCGGGTCGGCCCCGTCCGAAGTCGCGACGTTGCGCTCGAACTCCGAGCGCGCCGCGAGCAGCCGGAGCGCAGCCTCTCCCTCGACAGCGCAGTAGCGTTCGAGCGTGTCGAAGCGCAGCCGGACCGCGTTGATCTCCTCGCCTTCGAAACGCCGAGCGTCACGCGCGCTGGACCATTCCTCGACGAGCGGCGCGAGCGAAGTCAGCGCGCTCTCGTAGGCACC
>CAYHRR010000465.1:0-3753 GCA_964358875.1 uncultured Planctomycetaceae bacterium
CGCAGGCGAGGGCAAGACCACCATGACGGTCGGGCTGGGTGACGCACTCAATCGCCTAGGTGAAAAGGCACTGATTTGCCTGCGCGAGCCGTCGCTCGGTCCGGTGTTTGGCATGAAGGGGGGCGCGGCGGGCGGCGGATACGCGCAAGTTGTTCCGATGGAGGACATCAACCTCCACTTCACCGGCGACTTCAACGCGATTCAGCTCGCCAACAACTTGCTTGCCGCGTTGGTTGACAACCACATTCATCACGGCAACGAACTCGGCATCGATGTGCGCCGCATTTGCTGGAAGCGCGTGCTCGACATGAACGATCGCGTTCTGCGCGAGGTCGTGGTCGGCCTGGGCGGCGCCGCGAACGGCCAGCCGCGTGAGGACGGTTTCGACATTGTCGTGGCCTCCGAGGTCATGGCGATTTTTTGCCTCGCGACTTCGCTCGCGGATCTCAAACAGCGCTTGGGCAACATCGTCGTTGCGGAAACGCGTGATCGCAAAGTGGTGCGCGCGCGTGACCTTCAGGCGCACGGCGCGATGACCGTGTTGTTGAAGGACGCGCTCAAGCCGAATCTCGTGCAGACGCTCGAGGGCAATCCGGCCTTCATTCACGGTGGGCCGTTCGCGAACATCGCGCACGGCTGCAACTCCGTGATCGCGACGCGCGCGGCGCTCAAACTTGCCGATTACGTGGTCACCGAGGCCGGTTTTGGCGCCGACCTCGGCGCCGAGAAGTTCATCGACATCAAGTGCCGCAAGTCCGGCCTTCGACCGGCTGCGTGCGTGGGCGTCGCGACGGTGCGCGCGTTGAAGTACCACGGTGGAGTCGAGTTGAAGCAACTCGACCAGGAGGATCTCGGCGCGCTTACGCGAGGACTCGTCAATCTTGAGCGCCATGTCGAGAACGTGCGCACACACTTCGGCTTGCCGTGCGTCGTCGCCGTCAACCACTTCACGCGCGACACGCCCTCCGAGCTTGCCCTGTTGCACGCACGTGTTGCGCAACTCGGCGTTCCCGTTGTTGTCGCGAGGCACTGGGCAGAAGGCGGGAAGGGCGCGGAGGAGGTAGCGCGCGCAGTCGTCGCGCTTGCCGCCAACGGTCCGACGCAAGCCCGCTTCGTCTACGACGATGCGTTGCCGCTGTGGGAGAAGATCGAGGCCGTAGCGCGCAAGATCTACGGCGCAGCGAGCATCAGCGCACCCGCGGCGGTGCGCGCACAACTCGAGCGCTTTCAGAACGAAGGCTACGGGCGCTATCCGGTGTGCATCGCGAAGACGCAATACTCGTTCTCGACCGATGCAGCCCTGCGCGGTGCGCCGAGTGGGCACGTCCTCGACATTCGCGAGGTGCGCCTGGCCGCCGGTGCCGAGTTCATCGTCGTCGTGTGCGGCGAGGTCATGACCATGCCAGGCCTGCCGAAGGTTCCTGCGGCGACGAAGATCGACCTCACGCCCGAAGGCCGCGTCGTCGGCCTATTTTGAGTGCGGCGCGGCTGAGCTGTCGCCGCCGTGCACGAAGCGCCAACCGAAGCGGCCCTTGATGCACAGGTTGCCAAGCGTGATGGAGTTCGAGAGCGCGGACGTCGCCTTGACGATGCGGCCGTCTTGGACATGCAGTCGCAGGCCGCAGCCGACGCCGCAATAGGGACAGATCGTGTCGGTCACGCTCTGACGCGCTTCGTCCCAGCGTCCGTCGGCGCGTAGATCGAACTCGTCCTTGGCCATCAACGCGCCGGTGGGACACACCGCGACGCAATTGCCGCAGTAGACACAGGCCGAATCCGTGAGCGGCGCGTCGAACTCCGTTGCGATGTGCGCGTCGAAGCCGCGGCCTGCGACGGCGATTGCGAACGAGTTCTGGTGGTCCTCTCCGCAGGCTTCGACGCACCGATAGCACAGCACGCACTTCGCGTAATCGCGCACGTACAGATCGTTGTCGATCCTCACCGGCTGCGCGACGTTTGCCGCTGCGTGCGAATCGGGCGGCGCGTGATGACCGGCACGAACGTGGTCGCGGTGCGCGCTCGGCGCCGTGCGACCGAAGCGCTCCGGCGCGCATCCATGGTCGCGCATCAGTTGCTGCAGCTCGGGCGCTGTCGACAAATCGACCGACGAAGCGAGCAACTCGAGCACGAGCTTGCGCGAGTGCAGCACGCGCGGCGAGCGCGTGTGGACGCGCATGCCCGGCTCGACGGCGCGCGAGCAACTGGGCACGAGCACGCGCGCGCCTTCGATCTCCACGACGCACAAGCGACACGCGTTTGCGGGCGACAATGTCTCGAGGTAGCACAGCGTCGGCACCTCGAGTCCTGCGCCGCGGCACGCATCGAGAATCGAACTGCCGGCAGCGACGTGCAGGCGGCGGCCGTCGATGTCGAGTTCCACTTGACCCGCGACAGTGTCGGCAACGGCACTAGCCGCGGGCGACTTCATCACCGCGAGCGCGGCGCGCTGGGCGGGCTCTCCGAACAGCTGCAAGCGCTTGATCGCCGACTCGACGGCAGCGTAGGCAGCTTGACCAAGCCCACAGATCGATGCGTCGCGCATGGATTCGCCGACCTCATCGAGCAGCGCGAGTTCGATCGCGACTCCGCCGCGTGCACATCCGCTTGCGATGCGCGTCAAGGCCTCCTCTTGCCGCACGGTGCCGACTCGACATGGCACGCACTGACCGCACGACTCGTCGCGAAAGAACGCGGCGATGCGGCCGACGAGCGAGCGTAGGTCAGCCGTGTCGTCGATGGCCATCACGACGCCTGAGCCCAATGTCGTGCCGGCGGCGCGCGCATCCTCGAGGCTCAAGGGCAGATCGATTTCGTCGGCGCGCACGAACGAACCGGCCGCGCCGCCAAGCAACACGGCGCGCAACGTGCGACCTGAAGGCACGCCGCCGGCCTGCTCGAGCAGCGCGCGCAACGTGGTGCCCGACGCGACCTCGTAAACGCCGGGCTTGCGCACGTTGCCGCTGAGGCAAAACAAGCGCGTGCCCGTCGATTGTTCGGTGCCGGTCCGCGCGTAGACCGCGGCGCCGAGCGTGAGGATCGGCAGCACGTTGACCAAAGTCTCGACGTTGTTGACCACCGTCGGCTTGCCGAACAAGCCCGCTTGCACGGGAAACGGCGGCTTGCTGCGCGGCTCGCCGCGCCGGCCTTCGATCGATTCGAACAGAGCCGTCTCTTCGCCGCAGATGTAGGCGCCGGCGCCGCGGCGCAGCTCGATGTCAAAGTGGAATCCACAACCCTGGATGTCGTGGCCGAGCAAGCCTGCGGCGCGCGCCTGATCGATCGCGTTCGCCAAGCGCTCGTGGGCAAGCGGGTACTCGGCGCGCACGTACAGATAGCCCTGCTCGCATCCCGCTGCGAAGGCCGCGATCGTCATCGACTCGATCACCGCGAACGGATCGCCGACGAGCAGCACTCGATCCTTGAACGTGCCCGGCTCGGATTCGTCGGCATTGCAGACGAGGTAGCGCGGGCGAGCGCTCTGCGCGCGCACGGCCGCCCACTTGCGACCCGTCGGAAAGGCCGCGCCGCCGCGACCGACGAGTTTGGAAGCGGTCACTTGCTCGATGACGGCCTCGGGACCGAGTGCGATCGCGCGCGCGAGTGCGCCGTAGCCGCCGGCAGCGCGGTAGGCCGCAAGGCTCGTCGGATCGACGACGCCGACGCGCGCGAGCAGCGACAGCGACGGATCGCCGAGTTGATGCAACGGCGGATGGTCGGCGTCGTCGTGGCGCAGCGGGCCGCCGCCGAGCATCG
>CAYHRR010000466.1:0-3742 GCA_964358875.1 uncultured Planctomycetaceae bacterium
ATCCGCAGATGGAGCGCAAGAAGCAGACGATGGAACTCGCCGCTTTCGAGCGCGTTGTCGCGCAGTACATCGGCATGGGCGGCAAGCACGTGTCGCTGACGCCGATCGTCGGCGATCCGTTCGTCGACAAGCACCTCTTCGAGCGCCTCGACCACTTGATGGGGCTCGATGCGGTCAAGGGCATCAGCTTCTACACCAACGCGATCTTGATGACGCGCGAGAAGAGCGAGCGGCTGATGAGCTACGCCTCCAAGCTGCACGTCCACGTTTCCTGGGGCGGCTTCGAGCGCGACACGTGGAACACGATCATGGGCGTCGACAAGTTCGAAGCGGCGCGCGATGCGGTGCTCGCGTTGCTCGAGATCAAGGAGCGCACGCGCACGCCGTTGCGCTTCACGCTCGCGCTGCGTTGCCCGGATTCGAACTGCACGGGCGAGCTGTGGGAGCAACTCGACGGCTACCGCAAGCGCGGTTTGGTCGAGATCGCGGGCATGAGCGACTACGACTCCTGGGCCGGCGCGATCGCGCCCGAGGCTTTGAGCAAGGTCGGACTCGAGCCGCGACGCATGCCCTACAAACGCGGTGCGTGTGAATTGCTGTTCACCAAGCCGGTGGTGCTCGCCGACGGTCGCGTCAACGCCTGCGCGTGTCGCGACGTCGAGGCGGAGTTGATCGTCGGCAACGTCAACGACACGCCGCTCGACAAGATCTGGGCGGGCGCGGAGATCACCGCCTTGATCGAACGCCACGAGCGCGGTGATTACCCGGACGTCTGCAAGCGCTGCACGTACTTCGTCAGCGTCTACAACTCGCGCAAGTCGCGCACCTTCGCCAAGGACGGCGGCGCGCTCGCGGGGAATTGGGCCGAGGATTGAGCGTGCAAACTGCGGCCGAGCTCGAACGCCGCTACGCGCGCACGCGCCGTGCTTTCGTGTGCGCCGTTGTCATCACAGCGCTGCTCGGGCTTACCTGGCGCCTTGCACCGCTCGGACCGCGGCTGTTCCGGCAGGAAGATCCCCACCCGCGTTCGGTCGACGGGTTCATCGCCGGTGGCGCCGCGCGCGACGCGATTGCCGAGCACAATCTCGAGCTGTTCGATCGCTGCGCATGGATCGCGTGGGATTGCAGTTTCGGCTTTGCCTTAGGCCTCGTCGTCGTCGCGACGCTGCGCTGGCGCCTGTGGCGCATCAACGACGCGATCGCGCGCGCGAACTCACTCGCGCGCATGGCCGATGAGCAGGCGCCGAAGGTCAACGTCCTCGGCGAGTAGCCGAGTCCGAGGCCAGGCTCGGCAGGCGCGCGAGTTCGGCTTCGGCGGCGATGTGTCCGAAGGCGTGCCACGTCGGGGCCGAGCACACTTCGCTGAAAATCGCGCGTGCGCGTGCGCTCCGGCCGGCGCTCAAGTGCCACGCGCCGACGCCGAATCCGATCGTCGCGAACTCCGTCGACGCGAGGCCCTTCGCGCGCGCTTCGGCCAGCAGCTCGTCGGCGTCGCGCGTGCCTTGGTAGACCAAACAGAGCTGGTGGTACGAGTGGTACTCGACAATCGCGAGGTCAGCGCGAATCGCGGCCGCCACCTCGAGGGCTTGCTGCGCATGTCCGCCGCGGCGCAGCGACGTGCAGAGCCAATGCGACGCCGAGCAGCGGTTGTCGGCGTTGGTCGAAAGCGCGAGCGCGTCGCGAAAGGCCTGCGCCGCGCGCTCGAAGTCGCCGTTCAAGTAGCGAGCGAGCCCGAGGTGATAGTGGATGTTCGACTGCAACGTCTCGAGCTGCACGCCGCTCGCATTCGGTTGTCCGTCGGGCTCGACCTCGTCTGCGCGACCTGCGACCAGCAGCGCTGCGCGTTCGAGAGCCTGCGTCGCAAGTTCGAATTCACGCACGCTGATCAAGCGGTGCCCGCGGTGCCGCAAAAAGCGCGGGTCGTCGGGGAATTCGCGCACGCCGAGCGTGAACACGTCGAGCGCCTCGCGAAAGCGGCCGAGGTATCCAAGGCGACGACCGAGCCACAGCGTCGCGTCCGCGTCGTGCGGCGCGAGCTCCCAGGCCCGTTGCGCTGCGTGCAACGCGCTGAGACGACGCGCTTGCTCGAGCGCACTCAACGGCGGCGCGAAAAGCAGCTCGCCGAGCAACGACCGCGCCTGAGCACCGGCCGGAACGTCGCGCAACGCAGGTGCGTGCGCCGCGTTGCGCGTGACGCGCGACGCCTCGTTCGACGGCTGCGCAACGCACGCGACGGCGACGAACAGCGCAAAGGCCGAGGACGAGTAGCGGTACATCGGTGGTTCCTTTTCCAACGGACGAGGACAGCAGCAAACGCGGATCGGCAGCATAGGCTGCCCACTCGCCGGCCGACGTTGTCGCCGACGTGCGGACTGAATCGAGGAACACTCCATGCAACTGCTGCTGGCTGCATTGATCGCGCTCGCGTGGCGCGAAGCACCGCAGAAACTCGCCGCGACTTACGCAGACGCGATCGAGGAGCTCAACGAGAAGCACGCGCGCGCGCCGGGCAAGGTGCGCGAGGATGAACTCGAGAAGAAGCTGCCGGCGCCGGCGCACAGAGCCTGCGACGAGTTGCTGAAACTCGCGCCGTCCGAAGAACTCGCGCAGGCGCTCGCAGCGGCGGCCGCTGCAGCAGCCGACCTCGATTTGGAGCGCGACTTCGAGGCGCTGCGCGCGCGGCTCGCGCAAATCGATGCCGATGCGGCCGCGAAGATCGGTCGGCTCGTCTCGCGCGAGCGCTTTCAGATCCGCGGCACGAACGGCCTCGACGCGCCATACCTCGAGCACTTCGCCGACGTCATCGACCTGGTCCTCGACGCCTACGACGACGAGTTCGGCTTCGCCGAGTTCAGCAAGGTCCCCGGCAAGAAGCTGCGCGTGCTCGTGCACCTCGAAGCCGCGCTCGATCGGCCGCCGCACTTCGCGCCGGAGTTTCGCTTCCACTCACAGATCGACTTCCCGGTCGTCGACGCGGAACAACTGCGTTCACCGACGGCCGACGGCAAATTCCTCTTCTACGGCCTGTGCCACGAACTCGGCCACGTCGTCGCCATGTGGGGCGACCGCGACCACGAGGCGGACCACCACGCGTGGGCGCACTATTGCGGCGTCGCGATCGTCGAACGTCTCGCCGACGACGCGCGCGCGAAGAAGCTGCTCAACGGGCTCGACGATGCGCGCTGGCGTTCGCTGACCAAGGAGCGCGCCGCAGCGCAAGGCGTCGCGCCGTCGACGGCGAACAAGGAGGGCGTGATGGCCTTGTGGATCGCTTTGCACGATCAGATCGGCGCGAAGGCGCTCGGCGCGGCGTTGAACGCGCTCGATGCGAAGGGCGACAACTTGCGCATCAACGCGGTCCGCTACTACGACTTCGCGCACTTGAAGAAGGCCTTGCTCGCCGGTGCGAAGGACGAGCGTGCGAAGAAGGCGATCGAACGACTGCTGCCGTGAGCAGCTCGCCGTGCCGCGCTTGATCGTCGCCGAGTCACGCCCAGCGCCGTGAATTCGGCGCTTTACCGCAGGCCCCGATTCACCGACAGTGTTCGCCGCTTGAACGCGACCGAGCACGAAACCTCGCAGCCGACGAACGCCACGGCGGAGTTCGTCTTCTACGACGGTGCCTGCGGACTGTGTCACCGCGGCGTGCGCTTCTTGCTGGTGCGCGACCGCGACGGCGCGCGGTTTCGCTTCGCACCGCTCGGTGGCGCGACGTTCGAGCGCCTCGTTGCGCCGCACGTTA
>CAYHRR010000467.1:0-3739 GCA_964358875.1 uncultured Planctomycetaceae bacterium
TCGCCCTGCGCGCCGAACGCCGTGCCCGACAAGATCGCGACGCCGGCTTCGAGCAGCAGCTTTTCCTCGAGCGCCTTCGACTTGAAGCCCGTCTTCGACGTGTTGGGGAAGGCGTAGAACGCGCCCTTGGGCATCACGCACGAGAAGCCCGGGATCTCGTTCAAGCCCTTGACGATCACGCGACGACGCTCGTCGAAGGCCTTCATCATCGTGTCGACCGCGCCTTGCGGTCCGCGCAACGCCTCGATGCCGGCGACCTGCACGGGCGCGCTCGGACACGAGTTCGAGTTGATCTGCAAGCGCTCGGCGTGCGTGATCAAGTTCGCCGGCCACACGCCGTAGCCCAGGCGCCAGCCGGTCATCGAAAAGGTCTTCGACCAACCGTCGAGGACGATCACGCGCTCGCGGATCGACTCGTAGCTGTACAGGCTGGCGTGCTCCTCGCCGTCGTAGAGCATGCGCGAGTAGATCTCGTCGGAGAGCAGCACGACCTGCGGGTGCTTCTCCAGACCGGCGACGAGCTTGTCGAGCTCACTGCGCCGAATGACGCCGCCGGTCGGATTGGCCGGCGTGTTGACGATCATCAAACGCGTCGCCGGCGTGATCTTGGCGAGCACCTCGTCGACGTTGAACGAAAAGCCGTTCGACTCGCGCAGCTCGATCGGCACGGGCGTCGCGCCGGTGTACTTGATCAGCGACTCGTAGATCGGGAAGCCCGGATTGGGGTACATGATCTCGGCGCCCGGCTCGCCGAACATCGAGATCGCGAAGTACATCGTCGGCTTGCCGCCGGGCACGATCATCACGTTGTTCGGATCGACCTGGACCTTGCGGCGCTTCCAGCAATCCTCGGCGACGGCCGCGCGGAGATCCGGCAGGCCCTTCGCAGGTGTGTAGAAGTGGTAGCCGTCCGCCAGCGCCTTGCGCCCGGCCTCGACGATGTTTTCGGGCGTGCGGAAGTCCGGCGTGCCGATGCCGAGGTTGACGAGCGACTGGCCCGCCGCCTGCAGGGCTTTGGCGCGCGCGAGGACTTCGAAGGCCGACTCGGTGCCGAGTCGGGACATGCGTTGAGCTAGTTGCACGGTGATGGGTTCCCGGCGTCGAACCGGGCTGAAGGAGCGCTGGCGAAGCGCGGGAGCATAACGCAGGCCGGAGCTCCTCGCGCGCACGCGCCGACTCTCGCTGTTCACCGTGCGCAGCGACGGCCGAAGCGCCGGCCGCCAACGCTCACAGGCCGCCGAACAACACGGCCGCGGTGACCGAAGCCCAGGCGAGCGCGTTGATCACGAAGATCGCATCGCCGCCGAGCAGAACGCGCGTCGGGCTTCCGCCGCCGCGTTGCTGACTGACGAGCAACAGGTAGCGCCCGAGCCCGAACACGACGAACGGCACGGTGTAGATCAGGCGGTTGTTGACGCCGTCGCCGAACTTTTTCGCGGTCTCCGGAGCGACCGTGTACATCGTGTAGCAGAGCACCGTGCAGGCCGCGAGCACGCTGACCATCTGGTCGAGGAAGCCCGGCGTGTACTGCTTCAAGTTGGCGCGGTGTTGCCCGCGATCGTCGCCGAGCAGGTCGATCTCCGCCTTGCGTTTGCACAGCGCGAGGAACAGCGACAAGAACAGCGTGCACAGCATCAGCCAGTGCGAGAGGTACGTGCCGGCCGCAAAACCGCCGGCCTTCGCTCGCAACAAGAAGCCTGTCGCGATGCAAAACGCGTCGACGAGCACGATGTGCTTGAGCTTCACGCTGTAGGCGAAGTTCAGCAGCATGTAGCCGCCGACAACGGCGATGACATAGGGCTCGTTGCCGGCCTTCCATCCGAGGGCGAGCGCTCCGCACACGCACACGAGCGCAGCGCCGAGCGCGACGGGAATCGACACCAGCCCAGCGGCAATCGGGCGGTTGCGCTTGGTCGGGTGGACGCGATCGCTGTCGACGTCGAGCACGTCGTTGATCAGGTAGATCGCGCTCGCGCCGATGCAAAAGGCCGCGAAGGCGTACAGCGCGCCGACGACGTCGGAGAAGTCCGCAGGATGGCGCGCATCGGGGCTGTGGTCGGCGCGCGCGAACACCACCGGTGCGAGCACGAAGAGGTTCTTCACCCACTGCTGGGGCCGCATCGCGCGCAGCAGAGCGAAAGGCTTGTTCACGTGGTTCGTCTCGGCGGCCGCGCGGCGGACGGTCCTCTTTCGACCGCGACGGCGCGGCAAGCTAGACAGCGCGCGCGCCGCGCTCCAGCTTTCGCTCGACGCCGGAAAAGAAGTCCGTCCGGCGCCGCCGACCTGCGCGCTCGGCGCGCCCTGCTCAGCAGGACGTCAGCGCTCCACGCTCAATCGAGCGAGAGCACCTGGAGTTCCTTGACCGGCGAATCGGGGCCGACGACGAGCACTTCCTCGTCCGCGCCGAGCAGCCCGGCCTTGCGCAGCGTGTCGAGCTCGAAGGTCGTCACCGAAAGGTCGGCGAGCAGCGCGACGGTCGTGTGCGTGTGGTTCATGCCGCCGTCGTTGTCGTCGGCGACCAGCGCGCCGTCCTTGGCTTGCCCGGGGAACTTGCGCAGCGCGTGGTTCTTGCAATCGCGGCCCGCGTAGGACGAGAAGGTGCCGTCGATCGCGCTCGCGTCCTTGTACCACTCGACTTCGGGACGCCCGGCGATGCCGGCGAGCGACGCGTACTCGACACCCGGGCAAGTCATGCGCATCGCCGAGGACTTCGAATTGTCGAGCACGCCGCTGCTGATCAGGTCGGCGAAGTAGTTGACGCCGGTACCGGTGGGGCTGCGGTCGAAGCTGCCTCGGTACAGCAACAAACCCTTATTGATCTCGACCATGTTCTGCTTGCAGGCGGTGACCTTGGCGGCATCGAAGGCCTCGACGACGCGCGGCAGCAGGAACACGACCAGGATCGAGATGATCCCGATCACGGCGAGCAGTTCGATCAGCGTGAAACCGGCGCGCGCGGCGCGGCGGAGCGGCAGGAGTACGGTGCGCATGGAGTGGAGAGCGGTTCGAGGGAAACGCGGTCAGAAGGTGCCGGGGTGCTCGAGCGCACGGTTCTACCCCATCACCTGGAACGAGTCACGGAGCGCTTTCGCACAGCTTCGCGCTGCTGCGAGGCGCACCGCGACGCTCCCAGCGGCCTCGCGGGTCAGCGCGTGGCGACGGCGGGCGCACCGAGCGCCTCGCGCAAGGCGGCAACTCGATTGGCCTGTTCCCAAGGGAATTCGGCGCGCCCGAAGTGACCGTGGTAGGCGGTCTGTTCGTAGATCGGCCGCTTGAGATCGAGATCGCGGATGATCGCCGCCGGGCGCAGATCGAAGACCTTGGCGACGGCTTCGCAGAGCTTGTCCTCGGCGACCGTTCCGGTGCCGAAGGTGTCGACGCGCACCGACAGAGGCTTGGCGATGCCGATGGCATAGCTGACCTGCACTTCACAGCGCTTGGCGAGGCCCGCCGCGACGATGTTCTTCGCGACCCAACGTGCCGCGTAGGCCGCCGAGCGATCGACCTTGCTCGGATCCTTGCCGGAGAACGCGCCGCCGCCGTGACGGCCCATGCCGCCGTAGGTGTCGACGATGATCTTGCGGCCGGTGACGCCCGAGTCGCCCATCGGGCCGCCGATGACGAAGCGGCCGGTGGGGTTGATGAAGAACTTGGTCTTCTTGTCGACGAGCTTCTTGGGAAGCGACTTGAGGATCACGTCCTCCATGATCGCCTCGTGGATCTTCTTGTTGGAGACCTC
>CAYHRR010000468.1:0-3738 GCA_964358875.1 uncultured Planctomycetaceae bacterium
GCGGCGCGCAACGCCTCGCTCGCGCTGGCCCGTTGTGCTTGGACGCTGGTGCTCGACGCCGATGAAGAGCTCGACCTCGGCGCGCACAGCGCCGTCGACGCGCGCGCGCTGCTCGAACGCTTCGCTGCGCGCGGTCCGAGCTTGGGCCGCGTGCGCATCGAGAATCGCCTCGACAACTCCGAGCGCTCGTCGGTCGCGCTCACGCGTTTCGCGCCGCGCGACGCAAGCGTGCGTTTCGAAGGGCGCATCCACGAACAGCTCGTCGGCCGCGGCACCGTCGCGCTCGCGCGCGACGACACCGGGTTGACCGTCCTGCACCACGGCTACACCGAGGCGGCGCTCGCGGCGAAGCACAAGCTCGCGCGCAACATCGCTCTGCTCGAGCGCGACCTCGTCGAGCGACCCGACGACGCCTACGCCTGGTACCAGCTCGGCCGCACGCTGGCGCGCGCCGGACAGCACGCGCGCGCGCTGCCCGCGCTCGAACGCGCGCTCGCTGCGTGCGACGACGCCGACACTTGGTCGATCCACGCGCTCGAACTCGGCGCCACGTCGCTGCGCGCGCTCGGTCGCTCCGCACAAGCACTCGAACTCGTGCAGAGCGCGCTCGCGCTCGCACCGAAGCGCGCCGACACGCGCTTCCTCGCCGCGTTGCTCGCGCTGGACGTCGGCCTGCTGCCCGAAGCCGAGGCGGGCTTCAACGCGTGCCTGACGCTCACGCCCACCACGCACGCAGCCGAGAGTGCAGCCTCGGCGTCGAGTTGGGCCGCGCTCTACAACCTCGGCGTGATCTACGAATGCAGTTCGCGCCCGAGCGAAGCGGCCGCTCACTACGAGCGCGCCTTGCAAGCCTGCCCCGGACATGCACCGAGTTTGCTGGGACTCGAGCGCCTGACCGGCGCCGCGCGGCGAGCCTCTACCCACTCGCCCGCAGATGCGCTAACGTCCCGCGCTCCCCAACGCCCATGAACGTCTTCTGCCGCCTTTTCGGTCACACTTGGATCCCGATCACCGAGACCCCGAAGGTCTCCTGGAACACGGGCGACGACGGTTTGGTGCTGCACGCCAAGTCGCAGGGTGAGGTCGAGTTCTTCGACGAGTGCGTGCGTTGTCGCGAGCGCCGCTCGGTCGTGCCGGTCAAGAAGTTCGCCAAGAACTGAGCGCCTCGCTGCGCCGCGTGCGCAACGACGGACGCCGGTCAACGCCCCCACGTTCCAGCAGAACTCCGGCCACGACCGACGCGCTCGCGTCGGCGGCCGAGCCCGTCGAAACCGCCGACACCCTCACGGCCCCGCGCGCCCACGATGCTCAACGCCGACCCTGACGCTCCGCTGCCCTCCGCGCGCGCCGCCTGGACGACGCTCGCTCTCGGCATCGCTCTCGGCTGGACCTGCTTCGCTGCGACGGCGCTTTGGATGCACGGACCGACGCCGCTCCCGCGCGGCGCGCTGCTCGCCGGCGCCGCGCTCGCCGCCGCGCTCGCCGCCGTTGCGTGGTGGCCCGCCACACGCGCGCAACGCAGTTCCGCACTCGCGCTCACCGTGCTGCTCGCCGCGCTCACCTGGATGAGCACCGCGATCCTCGTGAACTTGTCCTTCTACTTGCGTGTGCCCGTCGACCTGGTCGGCTTCTACGAGACGCAGTACCTGACCGACATCATCCGCTGGCGCACGCACCAGCCGCTCTACGGCGAGCCGCTCGACAACAACAGTTGCGTCTACACGCCGCTCGCGCAGATCGTGACCTCGACGCTCGCCGAACTCGTCGGCCGCGCGAACTCGATTCCGACGCTGCGCACGATCAGCTTCGGCCAAGTGTTCGTCGCCGCCGCATTCGCCGCAGCCGGCGTCGACGCGCTCGTGCGGCACTTCCTCCGCGCGCAGAGCTACGCGTGGCGCGCGGTCTGGATCGCGGCGAGTTTCCTCGCGCTGCTGTGTGTCGCCACCGATCCGGTGTTCAACCAGAACGTGCACCAGTTGCACCCCGACGCACTGACGCTTTCGCTTTCGACGGCGGCCTTTTGGTTGTGCGCGCGCGACTTGCGCAAGCCGAGCCTGCTCAACGCACTCGCGATGGCGGCGCTCCCGGCCGTCGGATTTTGGGCAAAGCAAAGCCTGCTCATCTGGGGCGCGTTGTTCGGCGCGCAGCTGTTGCTCGGAGGCCGCGCGCGCCGCCGCGATTTCGCGGTGTACGCCGTGGTTTCGATCGCGCTGCTCGCCGCGAGCCTGACCCTGCTGCGTTCGATCGGCGGCCCGTTCACCTTCTTTTGGACCGTCGACGCGCTCGCGCGCAAGCACGTCACGCTCTCGCGCAGCCTCGGCAATCTCTCCGGCGCCGGCGTGTATGTCGCACTGAGCCTCATCGCCGGCTTCGCGCTGGCATGGCGCTCGCGCGAGCGCGTGGCGCTCGTCATGTGGCTGGGCGGAATGCTGCTCTTGTGCGTCGAGGGCTATACGAGCGGCTTCGCGTACCAAAGCAATCACATGGGTCCCGGCGTGATGATCGCGAGTGCGTGGTCCCTCGCGGCGCTCGTGTGGGCGTGGCAAGGCATCGCGCAGGTCGACGACACCCGCGAACGCGGCGCGCGCTTCGCACTCGCAGCGGCGGCGCTCGTGCTCGTGCTCGCCGGCCTCGGACTCGTGCGCGAACCGCGCAGCAGCGTGCCGACGACGCTGGGCGCGTACATCGCTGCGATCGAGAGCGAGTTCGTCGGCGTCGAGCCCGAGCGCTTGTTGCTCGATCGCGGCGCGTGGCCGTGCTTGAGCCGCAATCAAGTGATGAAGGACCGCACCAACACCGTCGCGGTGCACGTCGGCGACAATCAGGAACTCGATCACGCCGCGCTCGCCGGAACGCTGCAGCGCATTCGCACGCGCGCCTACGACAAGATCCTGGTGTGGTTCCTCGACGAAGGCAGCGGCTACGACTACGGCAAACGCGGCTCCGGCATCAAAGACGCGCTGCTCGAAAACTACACCGAGGTGCGCCGCATCCCCGGAGTCAAGGTCACCACCTGGTGGCCGCCGCACATGCTCGCCGAAGTCTCGGTGCTCGTGCCGCGCGGCGAGGCGTCGGCGCCCAGTGACCGATAGCGCGTTGCACAGTCGCAGATCGAGTGGCGCACCCGGGGGGACTCGAACCCACAACATTCGGTTCCGAAGACCGATGCTCTGTCCAATTGAGCTACGGGTGCGCGCGGCGCGGCATGGTAGCGCCGCGGGATCTTGAAGGCGCCGGGCTAGAAGCCCTGGACCTTGGCGGAGCGCTTGTAGAGCAGGAAGGTCGTGAGCGAACCGATCGCGAAGACGACGGCGACGCAGGCTTGCCACGACCAGGGATTGCCGCCGTACAGCGTCGTGTGGTGCTGCGAAACCATCAGGAACAGCAGCGACATCGACATGTACGTGTTGTGGCGCGAGCGCGAGCCGGCGCTGAACACGTCCTTGGCATCGGGCGGCGTGCCGGCCTTGATCGCCGTGATGATGCGGCGCTGTGCGGGCCAAATGCGCATCCACACGTTCGCTGCCATCGCCGTGCCGAGGATCGCGCCCATGTGGATGAACACCGCGCGCCCCGAGTAATGGAACGTCGTGTCGAGCAAACAGCCCATGCCGATCACGATCACAGCCCACAGCACGCCGCCGAGGATCTGCTGCGACGAGCTCTTCATGAACTTGAACAGCACGTCGTAGAGCGCGAAGCCCAGGAGCAGCGCGATGAAGCCCGGCAACCACGCCG
>CAYHRR010000469.1:0-3734 GCA_964358875.1 uncultured Planctomycetaceae bacterium
GGGGCTTCTTCAACGGACTGCTAGCGCTGTCGTTCACTCAAAATGGCGCGGCGGAGAGCGCGAGCGGCGCCGTCGTTCGTCGACGATCTGCAGCCTGCGAACGCGCCGCGTTCGCCGTCCAAATCAACGCGACGCGCTGTGTTCGGCGCGTACTCGCACGCTCAGCGCGTCGCTGGAATCCAGATCAGCGCTCCGGCGCGAACTCCGACAGCGTCGACGTGGCCGACGAACAGCGCCGGTTGCTCGACGACGACGTGGAGGTGTGACGCCTGGCCGTGGTGCACGAGTTCACCTGCGGCTTCCGGCGCGTAGAAACCGACGATGCGGCCGCGTGCCGCGGCGAGTGAGCGCCGAATCGGCTCGTGCTCGGCGTCGACAGTTCCGGCGAAGGGACATTGGCCGCGCAGCACGTGCGCTTCGAGGTCGAACAGCTCACCCTGGATCACGCACGGCCAGGCCTGCGAGCGCGGGAATCCGGCCTGTTCCGCGATGCTCGCCAACAGTTCGTCGAGAGCGCTCGCGGCGATGTCGTGGTCGAGCATGAGCGCTCGCCACACGGGCACCTCGGCGGTGATCAGCAGCGTCGCTGCGTCGCCGGGCCGCGCATCGCGCGCGCACTCCAGTTCGGCGCCGTCGACGCGCCCGACCCAAACGACTCCGTCGACGATCGCAACTTCGCCGCGCAGGCCGGCCATGGCGCCGATTCCGACCGTCGAGGGCGAGCGCAGCGCCTCGACCAACGTCACGCGCGCTTCGCTGCGGCCTTCGCGCATCACCTCGCGCATCGAACCCCAACTCGCGATGTCGCCGTCCCAGCCCGGGGTGCTGCACGCGCCGAGCGCGAGTGTTACGGAAACAGCGAATGCGACTGCGAGGCTCGGTTTCATGCGGCGCACGATAGGCCGACGACGCACGCGCGGCGAGCGAGACGCGTTGGCTACGCGACCGCGAGGTGTGTAGAAACCCGCTCTCAGGCGCGCTACTGGGCGCCGACGCCATGTTGACGATCCTCGCCACGCTACTTGTCCTCGCTCAGGCGCCCGCCGACGACGCGCGCCAAATTCATTGGCAGCGCACGCTCGCCGACGCGGAGTCCGTCGCCGCGCTCGAGCACGCGCCGCTGTTCGTCGCCATCAACGCCGACGGCGAATCGGCGAGTGATCGCATCGTGCGCGAGCGCTACCGCGATCCCGCGTGGGTCGCGCGCACGCGCTCGTTCGTGTGCGTCGTCGCCAGCGTTTTTCGTCACACGCCGCGCGATTACGACGACGAAGGTCGGCGCATTCCTTGTCCGCGACTCGGCGAAATCACCTGCGGCGAGCACATGGCGCTCGAGCCGTTGCTCAACGCACGTTTCCTTGCCGGCGAACGCATCGTGCTCGACGGCGAAGTGGTCGCGCGCATCTCGCCGCGCCACGCGTTGATCCTTCCGGACGGCACGAAGAGCTGGGACCTGTTCCTGCTGTTCGACCTGCGCGATCTCGACACGCGTTTGGAGAGCGCGGTCGAGACGTGGCACGCGCTCGCGCCGCGCGCGTTCGGCGAACCGCCGAAGGATCTGCGTCATCGCGCGCGCGCGGCGTTCGAGGATCGACTCGCGACGATGGCGCCTTCGCAAGCGCTGTTCGAACTGCGTGATCGCATGCGCGCCGCGATCGAACACGGAACGCCGCTCGATCACGGAGTCGCCTCGGAGCTGCGTCTGTTGCTGCCCAAACTCAGGGCCACCGACGTCGACGCTCGCGCGGCGTTGTTCGATCTCGCGGCGGCCACGGGGACCTGCGACGAGTTGGCTGCGGCGCTTCGCGAGCGGTTGTGCGCACCGAGCTTCGACGGCGAGGGAAATGCAGGCGGCGCGCTGCTCTTGCCGACACTCGCCGCGCTCGCCGGCCGTTCCAAGTTCCAGCGCAGTTTCGTGCTCTCTTACACGGTGCTCGGTTCGAGCCTCGAGACGAAGCTCGCCTCGCAAGGTGTCGCCGAGGCGTGGAGCGTCGAGCGAAGCGAAGCTCCTGCACTCGACGTGCTCAGCGCGTGTGCCAACGCTTCGAACGTGGTCGCCAAACGCGACGAGCGCAAGCAGGAGCCGCTGCCCGAAGCGGACGAACTCGAACGCGCACTCGAAAGCGCCGACACCGAACTTGCGCGCGAACGCTCGAACCCTGCGGCGCAACTTGCGCTCGGTCGCGCCGCTTTGATGTTGGCACGCCGACGCATGCAGGACGGCGGCGCAGGCATCGACTTGCTGCTCGAGGACGCGCGCCTCGCGCTCGCGGCGGCGGACGAAGCGCTCGACGATCCGCGGATCACGCTCGATCGAGCGCGCGTCGCCAACTACCAGTCGCGCTTCGAGGAACAGGAGCGCCTGCCGCTGGCCTGCCTCGACGGCCTCGACCCGTTCCGCCCTTGGCCGATCGGTTCGCAATTCGACGACGTCGACGTCGAGGCCCTGCGTTGGATCGGCGACGCAGCGGCACGGTTGCTACCCGAGCGCGCCGGCGGCCCGCTGTCCGTCGAAGCGTCGGGGATCTACCACGGCGGCGCCGCCTTCACGTGTGCCGCGCTGAGCAGCGAGGCCAATGCGACCGACTGGCTCAGCCTCGCGTCGTTCTTCGGCGCGCTCGGCCGCGGCCGCGAACGCGTCGCACTCGCCTTCGAAGGACTGCGCCGTTTTCCAGCTGCGGCCGAACTGCGCGCCGAACTTGCGAGCGCTTGCTGGAGCATCGCGCGTCCCGATTTGCTCGCGTTGAAATCTGAACAATTGGCCGGCGAGCTTCCGAAGTGGGCCGAGTGCGCGTGGTACGCGGGCTATGCGCGCGTGCTGCTCGCGGAGTCGCAGCGCCGCGCGCTCGATGCCGACGGCGCGCTCGCTTCCTATGCGGCGGCGGAGCGACATTTCCGCACGGCGCTCGAACTCGAGGCGAACTTCCGCGATTCGAGCGAGCACTACCTCGGCATGTGCGCACTCGGGCGCGGCTTCGTGTTGCTCGGCGTCGATCGACGCGCCGAGGCAGCCGCGTGTGCCGTCGAAGCTGCACGGGTGCGTCCCGCCGCGTTTGCACAACGCGACGGCCTCGAGCGTGAAGGCGTCGACTTGATCGACACGGTGCTCGAGTGGCGCGCGAGCGGTGCGAGCACCGTCGAGCCGCTCGCGTGGCTCGCTGAGCTCGAGCGCGCCGATCCGCGCAACGCGTTCTATGCGCGTTCGATTTGCGACGCCGAGTTGCGCGAAGGTCTGCGCGCCTTCGGACGCGACGCGGCAACGCAGGGCCACGCGAACATCGAAGCCGCGATCGGTGCCGGACGGCGCGCGCTCGCACTCGAGGTGAGCGACGACAACAAGCACGCGCTCGCTCAGGCGTGCACGGTGCTGGCCGAAAAGCTGCTCGAAAGCAGCGCTCCTGACCTGCAGCGCATCGCGAGCGCTCTCGTGGAAGCTGCCGGACTGCTCGGGCTGAAACCGCCGGCTGTCGACGGTGAACTGCGCGCGCACCTGGTCGAGTGCGCGAGCGCCTTGAGGGCCCGACTCGGCGCCGCTCGCCCGGTGTTTCGGCCTGGTCGTTGAGCGCGCAGGGACGGCCATTTCGTCGCGAGCTGGCGGCGCACCCCGGTCGATAGACGGCTTGCCTCGACACCGCGCGGCGCCTCAAACGTCGAAAAAAGCGCATCTTTTCCCTTCGCGTCGCGCCGTTCGTCGGGCATTCTCACTCCGACATTCGCACGGAAAGCCGTCGCGA
>CAYHRR010000470.1:0-3729 GCA_964358875.1 uncultured Planctomycetaceae bacterium
GGCGGGGCCGCCGGCGCCCCCGGTCCCGGGGGGGGGGGGCCCGGCTTCATCAGGCACCGTCATGGAAACGCAATTGATCGAGTTCTTCGAGCACGTCATCCAACGCATCGAGGAGCACCCGCGCTACTCGGTGCTGCTGCGCAACGCGGTCTCGGCGCAAGAGGTGATCGTGCTGAACTACCACACGCACGCGCCCGGCGATCCGTACTGCGTTTCGATCGGGTTGTACGACGGTGCGATTCCACTGATGCGTTTGAAGGGGGAGTACCGCGAGATCGCGCACATCCGCGGCATCGGCCGTGAACGCGACGAGTGCGAGCCGCTGATGGGCGTGCTCGCCGATGTGCTGCAACGCAAATTCGCACTGCGCGAGCGGCCGCGCATCGAGCTCGACGGCGCGCCGCTCGACTTGGCGTGACGCGATGAGCTCGGGCTTCGCTGCACTCGACTGGTACGAGACGCCGCTCTACTACGACATCGTCTTCGCCGCCGACGACGCGCCGGAGGGACGCTTCCTTGAAGCGCTGCACGCGCGCTACGCAAGTGCGTCGCCCGCCTCGAAGCGCCCGCGCGTGCTCGAACCCGCCTGCGGTTCGGGGCGCATGCTGCTCGAACTTGCGCGGCGCGGTTTCGAAGTCACGGGCTTCGACGGCAACGCGAGCATGCTCGACTTCGCTCGCGCGCGCATGCGCCGAGCGCACAAGCGCGCGCGACTCGTGCACGGTCGCTTGGAAAAGTTCGACGTCGGCGCGAACTTCGACCTCGCGCACTGCATGGTCAACACCTTCAAGTACCTGCTCGACGAGAGCGCGGCGCGTTCGCATTTGCAGTGTGTCGCGCGCGCGCTGCGCCCCGGCGGCTTGTACGTAATCGGCCTACACCTCACCGACTACGACGACCCGCGGCGCAATCGCGAGCGCTGGCTCGCACGGCGCGGCGGCGTCGACGTCGTGTGCAACATCCAGGGCTGGCCCACCGATCGGCGCACGCGCTTGGAGCGCTGCCGTTCGCGGCTCGCGGTGGTCGAGCACGGCGTGCTGCGCCGCACGGAAACCGAGTGGACGTTCCGCACCTACGATCTCACGCAGTTTCGGCGGCTGGTGCGCAGCGTGCCGGAGTTCGAGCACGCGGCGGCTTTCGATTTCGGCTACGACATCGAGCGTCCGCGCCGCTTGCCCGACGATCAGCTCGACGTGGTGTTCGTGCTGCGCCGCCGCGTCACGGCGTAGAGTTGCCGACGACTTGAAGGTGGAACGGCGAAGGCGCATTGCCGGCGCCGTGCGTGAAATCGATTTGCGCGTGCCGCATTCCGGCGCCGGTCCACGGATCGAAGCGCACCAGCCAATCGAGCGCTGCGCCGGGCTGCAGCAGGATCTCGCCCAAGCAACTCGTCGTCACCTCCGCGCGCATCTGATTGGCGACGAACGGATGGAAGCGCAGTTCGACGTTCTGCACGCCGCCGCATAGATGGCAGTAGCTCATCAACGTGCCCGTATGACACTGCGTGCCTTGGATGCAACTGGCGTAGCAACGGTCGAGCGGCGGGCAGTAGGACTGCGTGTGCTGCGCGCCGAAGTTGTGGCCGGTCTCGTGGGCGAACACGAGAAAGTCCCAATTGAGCGGACCTGCCGCGCCGTTCCACCCCGACCAATCGATCACGCCGTTGAGATTGCCGCTGACCGCGAAGCCCCAATTCTGATCGCACAGCACGCCGAGGTAGGCGACGCCGCCGCCGAGGCTCGCGCCCGACAAAAAGTGCGCGAGGTTGGCCGGCACCGGCCACGCTCCGCCCCAAGCAGCGCCCCAAGCGTGCTGGAATTCGTCGAGCATCTGACTTGCCGAGCCCTGCAACTCGGGCGTGTCCCAGCCGTCGTTGCTCGTCGTGTGCACGCCGAGGTACGCGATCTCGAGCGACGTGCCGACATCGATTTCGTAGCGCTGCGAAGCGGCTGCGAGCAAGGCCGTGACGTACTGCGTCAAGTTCGCGGAGCTGTTGAAGCGCGCGTAGAGCTGAAAGTCCGATTCGAGCGCCATGCGGCAGGTCGGCCAAGGCTCGGCGCTGAGCGCAGCGGCGCCATCGCTCGCAACGGAGCTGCGCGGCGCGCTCGAAACCACAGGCGACGGCACAGCGTTGCAAAACTCCCCGAGCGCCGGTGCGCCGCGCGACTCGAGTTCGTCATCCCAGAACTCCTCGACCCCGTCGCGACCCTCGATCAAATGCAGTGTGCGCGCAGCACCGCTCCCGCTGCGAAGCCAGCCGCTCGCGCCGTGTTCGGTCAACGCCAGGAAGACCTGCGATTGCACATCGCCGCGCACTCGGCCGCTCCAGATTTGCAGTCCGCCCAACAACGCTTCGGGCCCGCCCTCGACGGGCACGCCGTCGATCGCGAGCACGGCGTCTGCGCTCCACGGCAGGCGTCGACGCGTCAGTTCGAGCACGGCCACTCCTTCACGCGTCGGAAAGTCGAGCAGCACGACAGCGTCGTGTCGTGCGAGTTCGGCGAGCAGTTCGACATCGATGCGCAAGGACGTTGCACCGCCGACGAGGGCTGGAACGCGGGCAAGCGCCGACGGAAGCGCAGGCGGCGCCGCCGACTGCAAGGTGCTGAGACCCTGCGTGCCGATGAACTCCAGATCGAAGTCGCGCTCGTTGGCGCCGTTGACGATGGGCAAGCCGAGGCTCAACGCGCCTGTGCCCGAACTGGTCAAGCGAACGACGATGCCACCGGTCGGGCCGCCGGTGTTCACCTGCGAACCGAAGTCGACCTGCGCACCGCTCGCCAAGGGGATCGCCGACGTGTCGGGCGCGCGCGTCACGACGAGTTCGGCGCCAGGGCCGATGTCGTCGTCGGTGATCGTCAAGGTGTGCAGTCCACGCGCCCCGACAAAAGCGCCGGCGCTCGGCGAATCGAGTGTGAGCACCACGGTCTCCGCGCCTTCGGCGACGGAATCGCTGACGACATCGACGGAGATCGGAAAGATCGTGCCGCCCAATGACCCGGATGGAATCGTCACGCTGCGCGTGGCGAAGTCGCTGTAGTCGCTCGAGCGCGTCGCTGTGCCGGTATGCGCGTCGGAAATCACGGCGCTCACCGCACCGTCGAGGGTCACGCCCGGCGCGAGCGAGACGACCACGGCGATCGGGAATCCGCTGCTGGACTCGTCGCCTGTCGCGCTCGCGCCGGCTTCGAATTCGATCGTGGCGAGGTCGGCGTCGACGATTTGAACGACATGCCGAGCACGACGGCCCAACGCCGCTCCGAGCGCGTGGCTCAATCCGAGTTGAAGCTCCTCCGGCGCACCCTCCGCGCGATCGTCGTCCAACGCGGCGACGGCGATTTGCAACGTGTCTCCGTCGTGAGCTCCCGCGGAAAATGTCAGGGTCTGTTCCGCAATCGGCGCGAAGTCGAGTCCCGAGAGCGCAGCGCCGGAGCCGAGCTCGGCGACAACGAACGTCACGGGCGTGTCGAGCTGTTCCTTCGAGGTCGACAACACGATCTCGACGGTGTGCGCGCCCGTGCCCTCGTCGACGCTGGACGAGGCCGCCTGAAACTGCACCGTCGTTCCGGCCGACGATCCGCCGTTGGAGCACGACGCGGCGAGCAGCGCAAAGCTCGCGGCGGCGGCGCAGCGGCCGAACGAAGGTTGATGCGTCATGAGTGTGGCAGCGCGAGGTAAGGAACGAATGCGGGGCCACTTCGTCCGAGCTTCCCGAAGCGCTTGACCGTC
>CAYHRR010000471.1:0-3726 GCA_964358875.1 uncultured Planctomycetaceae bacterium
TAGACCAGCGCGGCGCGCGAGGTGTCGGCGAGCTCGAGCTCGTTCGACATGAAGATCGCGTCCTTCGGGCAGGCCTCTTCGCAGAAGCCGCACAGGATGCAGCGCAGCATGTCGATGTCGAAGCGCAGCGGTTCGCGCTCGATGCCGCGCTCGGTCTCGCCGCCGTCGATCGTGATCGCGTAGGCGGGGCACGCGGCCTCGCACAGTCCGCAAGACACGCAGGCGATGTGGCCGTCGTCCTTGATCACCAAGCGCGGTTGGCCGCGCGTGACCTCATCCGTCGGCAGCGGCTGCTCGGGATACTGCCGCGTCATCGGCTTGGCGAACATCTTGCGCAGCGTGATGCTCAAGCCGCGCGCGATCTCGGGCAGGTACAGGCGCTCGGCGAAGCTCAGATCTTTGCGTTGGACGATCACGGCGAATTTCCTCCGCACAGCGCGATCACGGCGCCGGTCGCGAGCAAGTTGGCGAGCGCGAGCGGCAACATCACCTTCCAACCCAGGCGCATCAGCTGATCGAAACGCAAACGCGGCAAGGACCAGCGCACCCACAGGAACAGGAACAGGAAGAAGCCGGCCTTCAGGCACAGCGCGGCGACGCCGAGCGTCCAGTGCGCCTCGGGCAGGAACGGAATCGCCGTGCCGCCGAAGAACAAGGTCGCGTTGAGCAGGCTCATCACGACCATCGCGCAGTATTCGCCGAGGAAATACAGGGCGAAGCGCATGCCCGAGTACTCGGTGTGGAAACCGCCGACGAGCTCCGGCTCGCACTCGGCGAAGTCGAAGGGATGGCGGTTGGTCTCGGCGAAGGTCGCGATCGTGAACAGCCCGAACGCGAGCGGTTGGCGCACCACGTTCCACAGCCCCCAGCTTCCGTCGTGGGGTTGCTGCGCAGCGATCACCTCGCGCAGTTCGAGCGAACCCGAGACGGCGACGACGGCGAGGATGGTCAGGATCAGCGTCAACTCGTAGCTGATCATCTGCGCCGACGCGCGCAGTCCGCCGAGCAGCGAGTACTTCGAGTTCGAGGCCCAGCCGCCGAGGATCACGCCGTACACCGACAAACCGCCGACGGCGAGGATGTACATCACGCCGATCGGCACGTCGGCGATCGACAGGTTCGTGGTGCGCGAGCCGAAGGCGATCTCGCCGCCGATGGGGATCACGGCGATGGTCATCATCGCGGGCATCGCGGCCAGCGCGGGCGCGAGGCGGAAGATCAGCTTGTTCGCGCCGGCGGGAACGAGCTCTTCCTTGAACAAGGCCTTGATGCCGTCGGCCAGCGGCTGCAACAGCCCGAGCGGTCCGACGCGGTTGGGGCCGTGACGGTATTGGATCCAGGCCGAGACCTTGCGCTCGGCGAGCGTCATCAACGCGGCGGTCGTGACCATGCCGCCGAAGATCACGACGATCTTCAGGATCCACACGACGAAGAGGGGCAGCGAGTCCATCGGTGTGCGTGGGTCGGTTGGCGATCAGGCCTTGGCGCCGGCTGTGGACACGAGTTGTTGCAAGTGCGCGAACGTGTGCTCGAGCATGCGCACGCCGCTCGGCGCGGACACCGCGACGTGCAGCACGCCGACGTGGCCGTCGACGTTGATCCAGCGGCCTGATTTCTCGACGTGCGTCGGCACGGCGATGCACACATCGAGCGCCGGGATGTCGTGCGCCGCGACGTCGAACACGACCATGCGCAACGCCTTGGGCAACGCGGCGAGCGCTTGCACGCCGATCAGCGTGAGCACGCGTTCGCCGGCGAGCACGCAGGCCTTCGCCGACTTCAAGGCGTCGATCAACGGCGCGGCTTCGAGCGCTTCGAAGCCGAGCTCGCTCAAGCCGCGTCGGTTCGGGCACGGGTCGCCGGTGTGCAGCAGATCGTCCCGGAGCGCGCTGGGCGCGGGCGCGATGAAGCACTTGCGCGCGCCGATGCAGGCCGCGAAAGCCGCCGCCGCCGTCGCTTCCTCTTGCGTCGCGAAGGGCGACAGCACGACGAGCGCCTGCGGGTGCGAAGCGAGCATGTCGGCTGCGCTAGCGAGCGCCGTGTCGACGTCGATCAGCTCGAGCCCGTTGTAGCCGCGGCTGCACGCGCCGCGCAGGCGGCCGCCGAGCGCTTGCCCCTCAGGTGCGAGCGCCTGCGTCACCGGCGCGTAGGCGAAGCGACCCGTGTCGCACATCCACCATTGGTTGACTTTTTCGTTGTAGCGCGGGCGGAAGCGCTTCACGTCGACGCCGCGCAACGCTTCGACGGTGATCGAGCAACCGCGACTGCACTCGGCGCAGGTCGAGACTTGCTTGGTCAGGTTCCAAACGCGTGCTTGGAAGCGGAACGGCTTGAGCGTCAGCGCGCCGACGGGGCAGATGTCGGCGACGTTGCCTTGGTAGTTGCCGCTGAGCGGCCGGTCCATGAAGGTGCTGATCACCGAGTGCGAACCGAGACCTTCGACGGTGAGCTGCGCCTTCTTCGTCACGTTCTCGAAGAAGCGCACGCAGCGCGAGCACAGGATGCAGCGCTCTTGGTCGAGCACGATCACGTCGCCGAGCGACTTGCGCTTCTCGAGCTTGCGGCGCGGCTCGTTCGAACGACCTTGGCCTTGGCCTTCGTTGAACGAGTAGTCCTGCAGGTCGCACTCGCCGGCCTTGTCGCAGATCGGGCAGTCGAGCGGATGGTTCTTCAGCAGGAACTCGAGGCATTCGCGGCGCGTTTCGTGGGCCTTGGGCGTGTCGGTGAGCACGACCATGCCTTCGCTGACCGGCGTTCGGCAGGCGGCGACGACGCGCGTCGGTTGCCCCGGTGCTCCGGCGACTTCGACTTGGCAGATGCGGCACGAACCGACCGCGGGCAGGCCCGGGTGGTAGCAGTACATCGGCACGTCGACGCCCTGGTCGTGGCAGGCGCGGATCAGCGGCTGCTTGGGATCGGCTTCGATGTCGCGCCCGTTGACGTTGATCTTGGTCACGCGTGGGCCTCGTGGAATTCGGGCGCAGCGGTGTGCGTCGGTCCGTTGGGATCGCGGCCCTGCGCGATGCACGCTTCGAAGTCGGCGCGGAAGTGCTTGACCGCCGCGAGCGTCGGAATCGCGGCTGCGTCGGCCAAGGCGCAGATGGTTTTCGCGGGAGCCATGCCGCCCGCGAGCGACACGAGCACGTCGAGGTCCTCGCGCTTGCCTTGACCGCGCGCGATGCGACGGAAGATCTGGTGCAGCCACTGCGTGCCTTCGCGGCACTGACTGCATTGACCGCAGCTCTCGTGGTCGTAGAAGCGCGCGGTGACCTCCATCACCTGCGGCACCGAGGCCGTCTCGTCGAGCACGATCATCGCCGCCGTGCCGAACATCGAGCCCGCTGCCTTGACCGAGTCGTGGTCCATCACGACGTCGAGCGCCGAAGCGGGCAACAAACCCGTCGACGAGCCGCCGGGGAAGAAGGCCTTGAGCGCGCGACCCTTCCACACGCCGCCGGCGACCTCTTCGATGATCTGACGCGCGGTCAGTCCGAAGGGCAGCTCGTACACGCCGGGCTTGTTGACGTGACCGGACACGCCGCACAGGAAATTGCCGGTGCTCTTGGGCACGCCCAGGGTTTTGAACCACTCGGCGCCGCGCGCGACGATGAAGGGCGCGTTGAAGATCGTCTCGACGTTGTTGACCGTCGTCGGCGACTTCCACAGGCCCGAACCGGCGGGGAACGGAGGCTTGGGTCGCGGGTGACCGCGCTTGCCCTCGAGCGC
>CAYHRR010000472.1:0-3705 GCA_964358875.1 uncultured Planctomycetaceae bacterium
GCTCCTGCTCCTGCTCCTGCGCGTCCGCAACCGGCGCCCGAGCGTCCGGCGACGCCGCCGTCTGCGAACGGCCGCACGCGGCCGAGCGAGCCCGCGCCCGAGCGTCCGTCGCAACCCTCGACGCCGCCCACCAATGACGCGCCGGTCGAGCGCGGCTCGGGCCATGTGCCGCGTACGAATCCCGGCACGAACGAGCGCCCCGATACGCCCGGCCGTCCGACGACGCCGCCGCGCTCGTCTCCGACTCCGCAACCGCCGAGCGCCACCCCGGGTTCACGCCCGCGCGCGCCGCGCAACGAACCGACGCTGCCTGCGGTCGAGCCCGCGCCGCGTCGCACGGCTTTTCCGCGTCCTGCGCCTGCGGTGCGAGCACCGAGTGCGAGCACGCCTGCTGCGCCGGCGGGTGCTCCGCGCGCAACGGGGCCTTCGTCCGCGCGTCTAGGTGAACGCCCGAGTGCTCCGTCGAAGCGCGTGTCGAGTGCCGGCGCGTCCGCGGCGCCGACTCCGCTCGTGCCGACGCGCCCGGTCGATCGCGCGCGCATCCTCGAGCGCTACAAGCAACCCAAGTCCGATGCGCCGGGCGACAAGGCGACGCCGGCTCCTGAGCTCGATGACGCCGCACAGGCGCCGGGCGCGAGTCCGAAGGTCGCGCGCACGCCCGACGAAATCGCCAAGCGCCGCGCGGAGTACGTCGACAAGCGCACCGAGGACGCGAAGAAGTCGGCTCCCGAGCGCGACGCGCCGTCGAAGGGAAGCGACGCGCCGTTGAACGGTCGCGATGCTCCGTTGAACGGGCGCGACGCGACGGGCGGCGCTCCGACTCCGCTCGTTCCGCGCGACGGCGGCAAGCCTGTCGACCGCGAAGGTCGCGGCGCTGCGCCGAAGGAGCGCGACGGTTCCGTGGCGCCGCCGCTGCGCGCCGACCCCGACTCGTCGAAGCGCGGGCGAAGCGCGGGCGAGATCGAGGACCGACGCTCGAAGTACCGCTCCGATCAACAGAGTTCTCTCGACGCGCGCCGCGCCGCGCAGGCGGAGAAGCGCACGCGCAACGAACGCGAGCGCATCGGTCGCGGCGACTTCGAGCAACCGCGCGTGCTCTACGGCCGCGGCCATCAGATCGCCAAGTGCAGCGGTTGGAGCCTGGGGCTCACGCTCGGTTACGGCTTCGGCTGCTGGAGTCCCTTCGGTTCCTACTACGCGGGCTGCTTGCCCTGGTCGTGGTGGAACTCGTGGGACAACTGCCACAACGACTATTGGTATTGGTGGGGCAACGGCTCCTACTCCTACTCGTGCTACACGCACCCGTTCGCCTGGACCTATCGCCTGTGGTACGGCTGCTGGCCCTACGGCATCAACTACTGGTATCCGAGCGCGTACACGAACTACTACGAGTCCGCGCCCTACGTGTACGGCTCCGCCTACGACAACGATGATCCCGATGTCGTGATCTACAACTACGGCGACGAGGACGATGTCGTCGTGCAAGGCGGCAGCACGCGCGTGGTGCAGGTCGGCGGTCGTGCTGCGGTCGGCGAGGACGTGCAGTACGAACCGAGCGCGCCCGCTGCTGCGCCGCAAGGCGACGCGACGATCGCCAAGGTGCTCGAGCGCGGTCCCGACACGTTGACGCGCATGTCGACGCAGTTCTTGGCCGACGGCGACACCGCCTTCCGCGAACGGCGCTATGCCGATGCGGCGCACTTCTATGCAAAGGCCATCGAATGCCGGCCGGAAGAGGGCGTGCTGTACCTCGTGCTGTCGGACGCGCTGCTGGCGACGGGCGATTACCACTACGGCGCGTTTGCGCTGCGGCGCGCGCTCGAACTCGATCCCGCGCTCGCGTCGAGCGTGCTCGACAAGCACGAGTTCTATGCGGATCCCGCCGAGTTCGACGAGCAGCTCCAGGTGTTGGAGCGCTTCCTCGCCGATCGCCCGACGGATGGAGACGCGCGCTTGTTGCTCGCGGCGAATTACTTGTTCGGGGCGAAACCGCACCTCACCAACGATCTGCTCGAGTCGGGCGCGAGCGAGCCGGTGCGCAACGAGGCTGCGGGCAAGCTGATCCTCGATGCGGCCAAGGCTGCGCTGGCGGCGCGCAAGTAGACAGCCGCCTCGAGCGCGCCGGACACTTCGATCGCGGAGCGTCCGGCGCGCTCGTTTCAGGCGCCGAACGGAACTTCGCGCGGACCCGGATCGCCGCCGTAGAGCTGCACGGCGGGCCGGCGGGCGAAGCGCATTTCGAAGGCCGACGCGATCGCGTCGAGCACGTGCTCACTCGCCTCGCGGCGCAACAACACGACGACGCAGCCGCCGAAACCGGCGCCGGTCAAGCGCGCCCCGAGCACGCCCTTCGTCGCCGCCGCGGCGTCGACGAGCGTGTCGAGCTCCGGCGTCGACACTTCGTACAACTCGCGCAGCGAACGATGACTCACCGTCATCTGCGCGCCGAAGCCGGCGACATCGCCGGACCCGAGCGCGTTCCGCGCCACGAACGTGCGTGCCACTTCCGCGATCACATGTCGCGCCCGCCGCGCGATCGCAATCGGCATGTCGCCTTCGCAACGATCGAGCACCTCGAGCGGAACGTCGCGCAACACCGTCGCGCCCGGTGCGTGCGGCCGCAGACGTTCGAAGGCCTCCCCCGCTTCCGCGACGCGCTGATTGAACGCGCTCTGCGCGAGTTCGCGCCGCACACCGCTGTCGGCGACGGCGACGGCTACTTCAGCATGATCCAACGGCACATGTTCGAAGCTCGCGTCCTTGCAATCGAGCCACAGCAAGTGCCCGGGACGCGCGAGCCCGACCGCGAACGGATCCATGATGCCGCAGCGCACGCCGACGAATTCGCGCTCGGCCTGCAGCGCGACGTCGACGCGCTCGCGCGGCGCGAGCTCGAGTTTCCACGCGTGATCGAGCGCGAAGGCGGTGCCGACGCAGATCGACGCCGACGAAGAAAGCCCCGCACCGACCGGCAGATTGCCGCCGAACAACACGTCGAGCCCGCGCGCATCACGCGCGCGCGTCGCGAGCAAACGCGCGACACCGAGCGGGTAATCGGTCCAACGTCCCGCGCGCACCGTCGGCAACGCGTCGAGCTCCGCCTCGAGCCCGCTCGCTTCGATCGTCGACGCGAAACGCAGCCGTCGATCGGCGCGCGGCCGCAGCGCGATGAACGTGCCGCGATCGATCGCCATCGGCATCACCGGTCCGCCGTTGTAGTCGAGGTGCGCGCCCATCAAGTTGACGCGGCCCGGCGAGAAAAACGTGCGCAACGAAGCGCGCTTGCCGCCGAAGACTTCGATGAAGCGCCGCGCGTGTTGCTCGAACGCCGACGTGCCGTCGCGCTCGCTCGCTGCTCGACCTTCGCTCGACATTCGGCGCAGCATAGGGATCGCTCACGAAGCGCTGAAGGCGTCGCTGGCGAGCCGCGTGCGCTCCAGCTATCGTGCGCCGCCATGCAGCGAACGCTCCGCACCGCGCACTTCCTCTCGCTCGCAGCATTGCTTTCGATCGCGGCCTCGTGCGCGTCGATCGAGATCACGCGCGACACGCAGACCTCGGGGCGTTTCGTCTCGACCGGCACGGCCTTCACGATCCTCTCGATCGATCTGCCGAACGACGCGGTCAACATCGCGCGCGACAACGCGTCCGACGCGCGCCTGACGAACATGCAAGTCACCGACGTCAAGGTCACGCCCGACCTCG
>CAYHRR010000473.1:0-3697 GCA_964358875.1 uncultured Planctomycetaceae bacterium
GGTGACCGTTCGGCGCATCGCGCGCGCGCGCCGGCGGGTTTAGCGTCGACTCGGCAACGAAGGGCTTGCACGTCGGTCGTTCCGCACCGTGGCCTGATTTCGCGCCGTCGCGAGCGCCGCCTCGTTGTCGATGTACCCACCGCGACAGGGGTCGAGCGGCGTCGGAAGTACCGCGCCGCGCTCGCGCCTGGGTTCACAGACCCAAGGTGTGCACTCGCGTGGCGACGGAGAGCTTCCGGCCATGCGCGAACGCGCGCATCGCGCGCAAGGAGGATGTCGTGCACCACGTGAATCCGTTGAAGAGCACCGGCCCGTGTCGTTCGCCGAATCGCGGACTCGGGCGGCTCGTCGCAGCGTTTCCCGTTTCGCTCGCGGTGGGCGCGGTGCTCGCGCTCAGCGGCTCGACGCGCGCACAAGCTCCGTGCATGGAAAGCTTCGAGGGCACCTCGCTCTCGCCGGTGTGGAACCGGCTCGGCTCCTTTGGCGTGACGTCGGCCGGCGCTGTTTCGGCGCCGCCGGACGGAATCCGGCAAGCGGTCGTCGTCGGCGGCAACGGCGAGTTGCTCGCAGACCTGCCCGGATTGCAGGGCGCCGGTTCGAGCTTGGCGAGCGTCGCCGCGTTCCTCGGCGTCGCGTCGAGCGATCTCGAAAACCTCTCGCCGCATGTGACGCAACAAGGCTCGGCGCTTGCGCGCACGCTGACCGTCGCGGCGGGAGACGTGCTCAGTTTCGGCTGGGACTTCGTCACCTTGGAGGCTCCCGGCGAGAGCCAGTACCGCGACTACGCGGTGTTCACGATCGCGTCCGAGTCACCGCCGGCAATCCTGCTCGCCGACACGCTCACGCCCGGACTGATGTACCTGATGCTGCCGTCGGGTCAGGCGGCCGCGCACACGGGCTACCACACCTACTCGCACGTGTTCGCGACCGCGGGGACCTACACCGTCGGCTTCGCGGTCTTCCAGGTCGGCGACACGATGCTCGACTCCGGCATGCTGCTCGACATGGTGCAGGTGCCGGGCAGCAGCGTCGATTCCGACGGCGACGGCTTCGCGGATTGCGTCGATGACTGTCCGAACGATCCGAGCAAGCTCGCGCCGGGCGGATGCGGTTGCGGAATTGCCGATGTCGCGACGACCTATTACCCCGACGTCGACCGCGACGGTTACGGCGACGACGCACTGCCCCAAGTTGGACTGACATGCTTCGTGCCGCCGGGCTTCCTCACCAATGGTGGTGACTGCGACGATTCGAACGCGGCGATCCATCCGGGTGCCGGGGATCCGTGCAACGGCATCGACGACGATTGCGACGGCATCGTCGATCCGGGTTTCATCGGCGCCTATTGCACCGCGGGCACGACGACGCATGGGTGTGTGGCGACGATCCGCGGCGTGGGCATGCCGAGTTCGAGCGCGACGTCGGGCTTCGAGATCGTTGTTTCCGAAGTCGAGGGCCAACAGTACGGCGTGATTTTCTACGGCCTTCAATCGGTCGCGATTCCGTGGGCCGTCGGCGGCTCGAGCTGGCGTTGCGTCGCGCAACCGTTGCAACGCACGAGCTTGCGGCGCAGCGGTGGGTCGATCGGAGGTTGCGACGGCGTCCTGCGCGTGGATTTCAACGCGTGGATCCAAGCGCATCCCGGCGCGCTGGGCATGCCGTTCGCGCCCGGCGCGGTCGTCTACGCGCAGGCCTGCTTCCGCGATCCGTCGGCGCTGCGGACGTCGAATTTGTCGAACGCACTGAGCTTCACGATCTGCGAGTGACGCTGGTCGGATCGGACGAGCGCTGTTGACGGATTCGTTCTGAGGTGAATTGTCCGAGGCTGGCTACGCGCGAGCGCGGCCAGCCTCGTGTGTTGTTGCGAGCGAGGCGTGAAGACGACTGGTGTCGATTCGAGAGCGAGCGTCGGCGGTCTCGGCACGGGAGTGAACGCGGACGGTGCGCAGAGGCCGGATGAGCCTGAGTGCGGAACCGACGGCGGAAGGCGAGCGGCACGGCGACGAGCGCGAGCGTTTCACTCGAAAAGGCGCGAGGTGACGGAAACGTCACTCAAAAAAAAACGCTGCTCATGAGCAAGATGCGCGGCGTCGACGCGCTCAGCCCGCCTCGACGTCTCGCGAACGGTTCCTCGCACGACCTATCCCAGGTCAGGCCGTTCATTCCGCTCCTACGGCTGCTCGGAGTCTCAGATGATCTCTCGACTCACGCCCCGCGCCATTTCCGCGGCGGTTTTCGCATGTTTCTGTCTGCTGGCCGCGACCGACTCAGCGTCGGCGCAAACGAGTTGGCAGGAGTTCTCGCCGACATCGAGCGGACCGTTCCCAGCCGACACGGCGATGAGCTTCAACAACAACCGCGGCGGAATCCGCTACGCGCATCCGACGAACACCAGCACCGTCGTCGAGATTTGGAATCTGCTCGCTGCGGGTTTGCCCGGCGGGCCGGTCGCGACTTTCGGCGGCAGCACGCTGAAGTCGGGCAGTCGGACGAGTCTGCTCCTCGGCCCCTCGGAGTACCAACCCTCCGATCGCATCGAGATGAACAACGTCCGCAGCCTGTCGATCGGCTCCGGCGTTGTCACCGGCTCGCCTCCCGGATCCCCCGATGACGAGACGTACATCGAACTCGTCGACATGACGGTCTCGCCGATGACGCTCCTGCAACTCGTTATCTCACCCGACATGACGAAGTGGGCGGAAACGCGCGCCGGGCTCACCAACGACCTTGCGCTGACGCGAGATGGTGCATGGGGAGTGGTCAATGCTGACAACCACATCTTTGTGATCAACCTCGCCGCGACATCGACGGCGACGATGATCCAGGCGCAGTTCAAGATCGGTGAGACCGACTACTCCATCCCGGGCGCGCCGGCCGCGTGGATCAACCCGTGTACTCCGAACCACGCCGTCGACTCCGTCGCGGTGACCAACGACCGCGCCGTCGTCACGACGGCGCGCTACAACGCCGGGCTCGGTGGCTACACGACGTGGGTCTACATCGTCGATCTCAGTGGGGCGGCGCCGCAGATCGTGCTGCAGCATGAAATCGATCCGTCGCAGGATCCGATTCATGTACTCGGCGATGGAGATCTGCCGCACGACGTCGCGATCACGACCGACATCAACGGCGTCGGCCAGATCGCGGTCGTCACGACGACGCACATGGTTGCGGCGTACAACCTCGTCAACAACACGTTCCTGAACCGCACAGTGTTCGACCCGAACGAGCAGCGCTCGTACCAGAAGCAAGTCGACTCGGTCGAAGTGGCGGAGAAGGAAGCGGTTGTGATCTCCGATCACTACACCCTCGGGCTTCCCGATTGGCACGTGCAGGTGTTTGGCCTGAGCCAGACGACTGGACTATCGCAACCTGTCGAGTACATGCCGCTGCACCCGGGCCAAGTGCAGAGTCACGCGCACGATCTCGCGCTCAACAAGGACCTCGACAAGGCGCTCGTGCGTACGTCGTTTGAGAACGTCGTCGTGACGAGCGTCACCAATCCGTCACCGACGGCGACGATCATTCCGTCGACCATTCCAGGGTCTGCGATCGTCTCGGACGCGTACGCGTATGAAGGGTTCAAGTTCCAGACCATCACCGACGTGTTCAGTTCTGACTCGGTCGCGATCGCACGACCGTTTGACCCAGCCCCCTCAAACCGGTCCAGCGTGAAGCTCACACTCCGGGTAGAACG
>CAYHRR010000474.1:0-3688 GCA_964358875.1 uncultured Planctomycetaceae bacterium
TCCAGAAATGCTCGATGTCGAAATGCCCCTGCGTGGCGATCAGCACGTTGGCGTGGACGCGTCCCGAAAGCGATGCGTCGTAGGCGAGCAACGCCGCGCGCCACGCCCCGTCGGAGAGACCGAACAAAGCAATGCGCGCGGGATCGCGGGTGATGAAGCCTCCCGGTCCGTACAAGGCAGCGTCGTCGTGGTGCTCGACGAGCCAAGGCACGATCAACGACGGCTCGAGCAATCCGTCGGGATAGAACAGCGCACGCGGGTCCTGCGCGCCGGCGACATAGAAGCCGTTGTCCTGCCAATTGATCGAAACGACGACGGCGCCAACTTCGTTCAAGAGCATCAACAGCAGCGCGCCGTGATCGGGATCGAGATCGCCTTGGTTGTTGCCGTTGCCGCCGTGCAAGCGCACGACGACCGGCCAACCGCGCGTCACACGCGGGTCGAACACGGTTCGGTCGGGAATCCAAATGCGCGCGGCACCGAATTTCGAGCGGTCGCTGAAACGCGCCGTGGTGAAGCACGTCGACGCGTCGAGGGTTCGGAGCGGATAGGCGGGCACGTCACAAGCCTCGAAACGTCGCTTGGGTGACCACGAGTTCGCGCTCGAGCGCTGCGCCGTTCGTCGCGTCGCCGACTTGGTACGTCGAGTCGTACACGTCGAGATGCGCGAGGCGGTCGATGCGCCAGCGCAACTGCCAGAGAGCGTCGAAGCGCGTCGTGTCGTGCTCGGCGTTCACGCGGCGCACGTCGAAAGCACGGCGCAGCTCCGCCGCGTTGGGAACCGCCGGCAAATGCACTTCGCCGTGGGTCTGAAAATCGCGCGGACCGTGGCACTGCACCTCGAACCACGCTGTCCCCAAGCGTCGCCCGGTCCACGTTTGGGCGAGCGCGCCGCTGAGGCAACGCATGCGATCGGGCCCGGAGTACACGCCGTTGCGCGGATTGGGTTCGACGACGAACTCGATGAACGTGTCGACGTGCGTCGTGCTCAGCACGTTGATCTCCAACTCCCAGCGCAGCCGGCGCGCTCCCGAAAAACGCCCCGCCGCGACGAACTCACCGTCCTCGTAGCCGACGTACCAGCCCGTCGGTCCGAGCGAGAGGTTCGCTTCGAGTCGCTTGTCGCGGCAGTTCGGATAGCCCTGGAAATCGAGCTTGGTCAACGTCGTGAACGGATACAGGCTCGCATCGAACGGCGGATTCGGCGGCGCTCCGCTGCCGCCGCAGCGAATGTCGACGCCGGCGTTCCAGTTGCGAACCCAGTTGAGCGCATCCTGCGAGTACATCGTCGGCGGGTGAGGCGGGGTGGTACGCAGCTCGTTCGAGGCCCGTTTCGGCGCGCCGGTCGCGAGCTCGATGGCTGCGAGGCGGCGCCATGCTAGCGCCACGCGCACGCGTCGGAACGACGCGTACTCAGCGCCCTTACGACACGAGCGAACGCTCCGTTCGAGTGGAGCGTTCGCTCGTCGGCCGCCGTCGGCGCTTACTTCCGCGTGCCGCCGAACACGCGCGGATAGCGGTAGTAGACCTCCATGCTCAAGCAATTGAGCGCGGTCGAATACACGCGCCCGCCGGCGGAAGACCACGGATCGAGCGGATCCCACGAGCCGTACTCGCAGGCGCTCTTGTCGACGTGCTGGTGGCCGAGGATCGCCGACTTCATCGCGTCGTTCCAACGTTCCCAGCGCGCGCCGCCGACTTGGAACATCGCCAGCGTGCCGTAGTACCAGTAGTAGAAATCGATGTCGCCGCTGCCCGGCTCCCAGCGCGGCAACTTCGCCGCCATGAGATTCGCGCCCTTCTCGATCATCGGTTCCGTGTTCGCTTGGCCCGCGAAGATGCGCGTGAGCACACCGACGGCGGTCATCGATTCGCTGCGTTCCGCCGGGAAGCGCTCCATCTGTTCGGTCGGTCGCGACGGCAGGCCGCCCGCGTCCGTGTAGCCCGTGCGTCCCGTGGCGACGTCGGTCATCTCCGTCACCCAGTTGAGCGCGCTCTGCATCGCGGCTTCGTCGACGGTGAGGCCCGACATCTTCGCGGACTTGAGCACCATCACCATCCAGCCGGTGACCGAAGTGTCGTTGTCGCCGTTCGGCGGATACGCGTAGCGCCAGGCCGCGTACGGATTCTGCGCGCGCAGCGTGAAGTTGACGCCGTTCTGCGCGGAGGCGTGCAGCGCTTCCATCTTGGTCATGCCGTAGGCCTCGGCCATCGCGAGCGCGGCGCAGGCGTGGTCGTACAAGAAGTGCTGACCGACGCGCTGACCGAAGCAACCGTCGGCGTCTTGGATCGACTTCAAGTACTTCAAGCCGTTGACCACGGTCAGGCGGAACGGACTCTGCACGTCCGGCGTGAAGTTCGCGCCGAGGTAGCACAAGAGCGCGAGTCCGGTCGCGCCGGCATCGTGCGTCGATTGGCCGACGCCTTCGCACGCGCCGTTCTTGCAGCGCGCTTGGAAACCGTCGGAATCCCAGCTTCCATCGGCTGCTTGGTGGTTCTTCAACCACACGAGCGCGGCGTCGACGGCGGCGTCCGGCGTGCGCGGTAGTCCGTTGTCGCCCGGCTTGCCCTTCAGCGTGCTCGGCCCGCCACCGCCCTTGCCGCCCTCACCGGGCTTGCGCGTGGAGAACGGCGAAACACCGAAGCTCGGATGGCCGACCTTGCCGACGCCGATGGACGTACCGCCGGGTTCGCCGCTCAAGAGATCCGGGTCCGCTTCGGGGTTGAGGTTGAGCGTTCCATCTTCCTTGGTCGGATCGCCGTCTCCCTCGTCGTCGCGCGCAGCGCCCGGAGGATCCGTGGGGATGTAGTCGGTCGACTCGTGCTTCTCACCCGGCGCGACGTCGGGCACGAGTTGCGCTGCGTCGCGAATCGGAACGAGCGTCGACGGCGGCTCGTCGATCGTCGGAACGGCAACGCGCGGCCGAGTGAGTTCGATCGGCGGCACGCTCGCGACGCGCTCTTCTTGCGCGATGTACATGACGCTCAGGATCGCGATCACGATCACGTGCAAGAGCGCGGCGATCGCGAGCCACGGCGACGTGCGCACGGCGCTGCGCAGAACCTCGAACGCTTTCTTGCCCGACTGCAGTGAGTCCATCGTTCCGCCTTTGGGGTGTGGGACACCGGGGAGCACGCGGCGTGCGGTCACGTCGCGCGCGGGAAGGATCGAGCGAAGAGCGCGCTGCACTCGGCGGCCGCGGCTCGCAGCCAGTACCGCGCGGTTACGCGACGGCAACCGGAGCTGTTTCGATTCCCCACGAAAACCGCGGCGTACGAGCGCTTTCGCGCACGCGCGCGCCGCCGCACCAAGTCGCCATCGCCGTCAACCACAGGCGACGCTGCCGCGCGCCGCCGTTCCGCTCGCGCCATTGCGCCGCGAGCCGTGCGGCCCGCTCCGACCGCGTTCGTTCCCGGCTCGGCGAACAGGTCACACTCGGCGGCATAGGAGTCGACGCGAGCCCGTCCCGCTCCATCGATGTCGGATTCGGGCGAAGGCCGGATCGCGGCCCATTAGCTTGTGGTCGCGCCAGGTCCTATTCCCGCTGCGCGCTGTGTGCTTGAGCCGAATTCGACACGGACCAGCTCCCGTGCTCACTTTCGCCGCGCCACGCCCCCCCCCCTGGTCGGGCCCAGGCGTTCGGCCACTTCGCTCGTGCACGCCTTCCGGCGTCGCAGTCCCTTTGCC
>CAYHRR010000475.1:0-3685 GCA_964358875.1 uncultured Planctomycetaceae bacterium
GGTCTGTTCCTCCAGCGACGGGTAGTCGACGCGGATCATGAACATGAAGCGGTCGAGCTGGGCCTCGGGCAGCGGATAGGTGCCCTCCTGCTCGATCGGATTCTGCGTGGCGAGCACGAAGAACGGATTGGGCAGGGGATGGCGGCGCCCGCCGACCGTCACTTGGCCTTCCATCATCGACTCGAGCAGCGCGGCCTGGGTCTTGGGCGGCGTGCGGTTGATTTCGTCGGCGAGCACGACGTTGGCGAACACCGGACCGGGCGCGAAGCGGAACACGCGCTCGTTGGTGGCGGCGTCGATGTGCAACAGATCCGTGCCGGTGATGTCGCCCGGCATCAGGTCGGGCGTGAATTGAATGCGGTTGAAGGACAGGTCGAGCGTCTTGGCCAAGCTCGAAATCAACAGCGTCTTGGCCAGGCCCGGCACACCGACCAAAAGACAGTGGCCGCGGCTGACCACCGCGAGCAGGAGTTCGTCGATGACCTCGTCTTGGCCGACGATGACGCGGTGGAGCTGTTCCTTCATCCGCGCGTGCGCGTCGCGGAGGCGGTCAATGGAGGCATGGGCCATGGTGGGATTCCGGTCGCGCCGGGAAAAGCCGGGCGCAGGCGCTGTCAAAGGGCTCGTGGATCGTGAAGTTGCGCGGGCGCGGCACTCTAACTTGGAGCTCGAAACGGTACGTCGGTGCGCGCGCCTCGACTACAGGAGTTTGACGGCCCGCCGCGCGCTTTCGTCCGCTCCGACTACGGAGCCCGAGCTGCACGTGCTGCTTCGAAGCCGACTTTCTCGTCGCGTCCCTGAGCGGCGCGTTATTGACCGACGCGTCCACTAAGCGGCGCATCGCGGAGCGACGCGTCTATGGAACGGCGCTGAACAACCACAGGCTCGTCGGTCCGAGCACGCATACCCAGCGGCCGCCGGCGAAGAGCGAGCCGCCGTTGGGCTCCAACGCGCCGAGTCCTGTGCGCACCGGGCGCAAGGCCGGGTTGTCGAGCAGGCGCAACTCGCGTTCGCGATCGACCAGCCAAACGCTGCGATCGGTGGCGAACAGCGCACGCGAAGCGCTGCACAAACCGTCGCCCGCAAAACTTTCGCCGGCCGCGACGAACGCTGCGCGCAGGATCCGTCCGTCGGCGGAGGTCCAGCTCTCCAAGGCCAGTTCGTCGCCGTTGCGCGCGAGCACCAAGGCGCTGCGCGCGTCGCCGCCGATCAAGGCCTCGGCCGCACCGGCATCGATCGGTGGCGCGAGGAGCACGCCTTGACCGTCGAGGTCGGGCGCCGCGCGCAGGCGGTACAGCCGATCGGAATCTGGGCTGGCCCACAGCACGCTGCCGGTCGCGCCTGCGAGCGCTGCGTCGGTCGGCGCGCGCGCACCGCTCCAGGTGCGCAGGTCGGGATCGCGGCGTCGGCCCTTCAAGGCCCAGCACACGCGTCCGTCGAGCGCGTCGACCAAGGCGCACACGCCCGTGTTCGTGCCGACGAAAATGCGACCGTCGACTTCGGCTGGAGGTTGCGCCGACGCCGCGCTCGTCACCAACGGTCGCACGCGGTGCGAGCCGCGCTGCAGCTCGAAACCTTGCGCGATCAACGTGCGCCAGCGCAGCGCTCCGGTCGCGAGATCGAGGTCGACCAACCAAGTGCGCACCTCGGCGCTGGTCAACGGTCTGGGGTCATTGGCGTCAGCGGCTGTCGAGGTCGCGCCGGCCTCGGGTTCGACCTGGATGTACTCGCGCAGCACGACGTACACGTCGTCGCCGCACACCAACGGACCCGGTTGGAATTCCGTGCCGGGGCCGCAACCGGCGCTCGCCGGTCCGGGGCCCGCGACGCGCACGCCGTCGCACCAGGCCCAGCGCAGGTGCGGCAACGGCGGCGCGCTGACACCGCCCGCCTCGAATTCGAGGCACATCAAGGCGTTTCCGCGCTCGTACCCGCGGCGACCGAGCGTCAGCACGAGCGCACGTCCGTCCGTCGCCGGCAACAGCGCCCAACCCGGCGCTTGATCGGGCTGATCGAGCGCGCCGCAGCTCACACCGAGTTCGTCGAGCAACCGCGCCGGTGCGAACACCGCAGAGCGCTTGGCCTGCGCGAGGTCGATCAAGGCGATGCGATCGACCAGTGCCGTCGCGCCCGCTTCGTCGATGCCGGGCACTTGCAGCGCGGCGCTGTCTCCGTCGAGAAAGCACATGCCGCCGCGCAAACCGCGGCCCGGCGCGGCGCGCGGTTGCAGAACTTCGTTCGATCCCGCGCCTTGACGCAGAGCCGCCGACGCGACGAGCCATTCGGCGCCGGCTGTCAATCGGCGCGCGGTTTCCCAGGACTGCGGCGCAGGCGCGCGCGGCGCCGCCGGTTCGCTGCGCGCGACTTCGGCGCGCGCTTCGAGCGCCTGGTTCCAGCGTGGTTGTTCGAGCGCGCCGAGTTCGACGTGGCGCCGCGCGCGTTCGAGCCACGCCAAGGCCGCGCGCGGTCGCGCTCGTTCCAATTCGAGGTCGGCCAGCATCAACGCGGCGCGCGCTGCGGATTCCGTCGCGGGAAACGTGCGCTCGAGCAAGGCGAGCGCGTTCGCATCGCGCGGCGCTCGCCGCAACAAATCGAGCGCGAGCGGATCGAAGCGCTCGCGCCACAACGCGCGCAACTCGGGGCTCGCCGCGGTCAAGCGCCGCAACACCGCGTACTCGACGCCGTCGTGGCGGCGATCGAGATGCGCATCGCAAGTGCCGTCGCGATCGGGCCACGGTGACGCGCCGTCGTGCAAGGCATCGAGCGGCGCAGGCTGCACCATGTCGCCGCGAACGCTGCCCTGCAGCGCGACGTGCCAGCCTTCGAGCACTTCGATCCAAGCGCGCGCATCGGCGCCGACGGGCTGCGTCGCGAGCACGGCGAATTTGCGGTCGGCGGTTGCGAGCGTCGCGTTGGCGGCCGCGTTCAGCGGGAGCAGCGCGTCGTTGCCGAGCGCGCCCTCGACACCCGCGCGCTCCTGGAAATCCCGCGCAGCGGCTTGAGCCTTCGCGTGCTGCGCGCACAACGCCGCGAGCGCGGACGCGAGCCACAGCGGTCGGAGATTCACCTGGCGTTGAGCGCGCTCGACTCGTCGCGCAGCAGCCGGCGCTCGCGTTCGAGGTACACGGGGTCGTTCTGCGCGCGCAACACGCGTTCGAGCTGTGCGCGTTCATCGCGCTCGCGTTGCAAGCGCGCGTCCATCTCCTGCTCGACTGCGCTCAGGCGTCGGCTCTCCGCCAGCGCCGGACCGAAGCCGAGCAGGGCAATCTGCGACAACACGACCAACGGCGCCCACACCGGCGCCCAGAACAGCGCGCGACCGAGAAAAACGCGCAGATTGCGCTGCGCCGGCGCGTTTTCCGCAGCGACGGCCTGCGCGAGCGGCGCGCTCACCTTCGCGGACTCGTCGGACGTGACGGTCGGGCTCATCGTGGGCCTAGCTGATCAATTTGGCGCCGTAGATCACGGTCGTTTCGAGTTCCTCTTCGATGCGCAAGAGGCGGTTGTACTTGGCGACGCGATCGCTGCGACAGGGCGCGCCGGTCTTGATCTGACCGCAGTTCGTCGCCACGGCGAGATCGGCGATGGTCGTGTCTTCGGTTTCACCCGAGCGGTGACTCATCACGCAGCGGAATCCGTGGCGGTGGGCGAGCGCGATCGTGTCCAAGGTCTCGGTGAGCGTGCC
>CAYHRR010000476.1:0-3677 GCA_964358875.1 uncultured Planctomycetaceae bacterium
GCGACGCGCCCGCGAGCAAGGCTGCGCACGAAGCCTTGCTTCCCGCGCTTGCGACGGCGCGCAACGTCGTGGTCGCGCTGTCGGCGTTGACCGCCGTGCTGTTGTTCTTCGTCGCACGCGAACTCGGCGGCGGCGTGTCGGGCTGGATCGGCGCTGCGCTCGCCTTCGGGCTGTGGTTCGCGTCGCCGCTGGTCCGCAACACGTCGAGCTACTTGCGCACCGACTACTTCATGTTGCCGCTGTGCTTGGCCGGCGCGCTGGTCGCGTTGCGCAACCCGCGCGTCACCTGGCGGACCGGGCTGGCGCTCGGTGTTTTGTGCGGCCTCGCGACGGCCAGCAAGTTGAACGGCGGACTGTTGTGCATCGCGACGGCGCTGTGGTTCGGCGCTGCGGCGTTGCGCGAGCGTTCCGCGCGTCCGCTGGCTGCGCTCGCGCTCGCGGGCCTGCTCACCGTCGTCATCTTCTGGGCGCTCAACCCGCGTTTGTGGAGTGAGCCCGTCGCCGGCGTCGGCGACATGCTCGCGCGTTGGGACAAGCTGATGGCCTACTTCCAAGACGAGCTCGCGCCGCGCACGCACGTCGAAGTCGCGCGCACGCAGGGCGAACGCCTCTCGCTCTTCGTGCGCAAGACGCTGACGCGCGACGATCCGCTGCGGCCGGTCGGCGCGGCGCTGATGCTCGCCGGCATCGTGCTGCTCGCACTGCGAATGCGTCGGCCCCAAACGCGGGACGGCGCGCTGATAGCGCTCGCGTTCGTCGCCGTGTTCGTCGTCGGAACGATCGCGTGGCTGCCGCTCGATTGGGAGCGCTTCTACCTGACCGCGCTGCCGTGGCTCGTGTTGCTCGAGGTCGTGCCGGTGATCGTGCTCGTCGAACGCCTCACGCGGCGCCGCGCTTCAGCGCACGCGTAGCCGCACGCCGAGCGCGCCGGTGCTCGCGCCGACGGCGACCGACGAACTCCAACTGAAGCCGACGAGCGGCTCGAAGGTGACATGGCGCAGATCACCGGCCGCCGTGATCGCCCACGAATCGAGCGCGTCGGCGCCCGCGCTCCAGCCGACGAAGGCAGCGGGCGAGAGTGTGCTCGCGCTCGTTTCGAAAGCGCCGAGCGGTGCGTCGACGCGCGCACCGTGCAGACGCAAGTCCGCCGTCGAATAGCCGAGCACGTAGGGTCCGCGCGGATCGAAAGCGACGGCGCCGAAATTGCCGGCCAATACGTCGGAGCCGACAAGCGTCAGCGCGCCGGAGAGCGCATCGACGGCAAACGTGTCGAGCGTGCCGCTCGCGGCGCTGAAGGCCAGCACGTGCGAACCCGAGGCCGTGACCGTGAGGTGGGTCGGCGCCGCGCTCGTCGCGACGATGTCCGCAAGCGTCAGCTCGCCCGTCGCAACGTCGATCGCGTAGGTTTCGACGGTGACGTCGGCGTTGCACGGAATGCTGATGAAGCGCGCGCTCGGATGGAGCGCCGCCGCTCGCGGCGCGTTGCCGACCGCGATTTCGGTCAGGGCGGTCAGCGCGCCGGTGAGCGCGTCGATCGCATAGGGCTGCACCGAACCGGGCGAAGTGCCGCGCACGGTGTAGGCGTAGCGACCTGAGGGCTCGATGTGCACGGAGACGGCGCTCGCGGCGACACCGGGCGGCGCGCGCAGCGTCAACGCGCCGTCGCTCGCGACATCGAAGGCCGACAATTCCGTGCCGCCGAGACCGCCGCTGTCGGCGACGAGTGCGAGGTCGAGTTTGGGATGGAGCTCGATCCGACTCGGCGCGCCGCCGTTGGAGGCCACGGTGGACGGAATGAGCGCGAGCGGAGTGCCCGTCGCACCGAGACGGAACTGCGCGATGAACCCGTCGCTGCGCGCCGCATAGATGTTCTGCACCTCGAGAGTCGCGAGCGCAGAACTCGCTTGAAAGGCGAGCGGTCCGGCACCGCGACGGGCGATCACGGGCGAGTTCGGCGCCGCAGCGATCGAACCGTCGGGGGCGATCTCGAATTCGTGAATGCCGCGCCCGTCGACTCCCGCAAAGAGCAACGTGCCGCTCGGATCCGCTTGAAAACGCGTCGCCGGCTCGTCGAGCGCGACGCTGAACGCCGGCAGGTGCGTCAACGCGCCCCCGCCTCCGATCGCGAAGACCTCGATCACCGGATCGAAGCCGTGCGCTACGTACAAGTGCGCTCCGCTCGCGTCGAGCGCGAGCGCTTTCGGCGTCGTTCCGTCGACGGTCGCGTAGGGACTGCCCGCGCTTTCGCTCAACAGGCCGCTCGCCGGCGCGACGTCGAACACGTGGAGCGCAGCGTCGTTCGAGGCGGCGACGAACAAGAACGCGCCGTCGGGAGTTAGCGCGAGCCCGTCGGGACCCGCGCCGCACGCGACCGTGTCGATCAACGCCGGCGAGCCGTCCGGTTGGATCGCGAAGCAGCTCACGGTCGCGTCGAAGGCGTTGCTCACGTACATGAACCCGCCGCGCGGCTGCAGCGCGAGTTGCGCCGGTTCGTTGCCCGGCGTCGCGCTCGCCAAGGCCGTCAAAATGCCGCTCGCCGCATCGATCGAAAATGCGGCGAGCAACGGCTCGTTGGTCAACGCGTAGAGAAAGCGCCCGCTCGGTTCGACGGCGAGATCGAGCGCCGGCAGTGTTCCGCTGTCGACCGAGGAACCTGTCGCGTGCGGTTCGCCGTCGTCGGGATCGAGCGCGAACGTGCGGATCGACAGCGTGTCGGCCGCGCTCGCAAACAGCCATGCGCCGCTCGGCGTCGTCGCGATGTCGACGAGTTGCGTGTCGTCGAGCGCTTCAAAACCGTTCGAGCGCAGCACGCCGCCTCGTGCGTCGAGCAGGAACGACGAGAGCGTGCCCTCGCCGTCGTTGGCGACGTAGACGCTGCGCGAAAGCGGCGCGGCGACGTCGATCACAACGTCGTCGGTCGTGCTCGCGCCTTCGCAATTCGTCGCTTCGATCGTGATCGCGCTCGGTGCTGCGTCCAGCAAGTGCAGCGCGGGGCCGCTCAGTGCGCCGGTGAGCGCGTCGATTTCGATGCCCGTGGGCAGCACGCCGGCGATCACGGCGAAATTCGAGGCCGTGCCGCTCGCCAGGTTCGGTGTGAAGCTCTCGCCTTCGATGCCGACGTGAAAGGTCGCGCTGCCGCCGTAATCGAGCCCAAGCGGCGGATTGGCCGTCGCTTCCAAGGCGACCGCTCGACCGACGGTGCCGTCGTGGTTGTTCGCCGTGACGGTGAACAGCGTGGGCGGGAACGACTGCGCGGGCGTGCCGCTGATCACGCCGCTCGCGCCGTCGAGCGACAAACCCGCAGGCAGCGGCGGCAGGATCTCGAACCACAGCGCGGCGCCGCCTTGAACGGTCGGCACGTTGGGCGTGATCGGAACGCAAGCGGGGTAGCTCGCGTCGTTGTCGGAGTAGCTCAAGCCTGTCGGCGGATTGCCGCCGCTTCCGCCGCCTCCGCCGCCGCAACCCGCACCGCACAGCACCAGCCCGAATGCGAGGCGTCGTGCGAGGAGCTTCATGGCCGAGCGCTGGTGTAGGACGAGCGAGCCGAGGAAGGAAGCCCGTGCATGCGAAGTCGACACGGGGTGCGCCGGAACTCGAGCGCGGCACAAAGAAACGCGAGGCGCTCGACGCCGTTGCGTCGAAGGCCTCGCGAAGTGCGCCGAAGAACGCGACTAGAC
>CAYHRR010000477.1:0-3676 GCA_964358875.1 uncultured Planctomycetaceae bacterium
CGACAGAGCGTGATGCGGCGATTCTGCGTCGCGCTAGGAGAGTGGTGCTCAGCGGCCAGGGAGGCCGCCTCTGCTCCGCTTTCCGTCGCGCTCCTTGTCTCGCCGCATCACGCTCTGTCTCGCGACGGGGCTTTTTCAACGGACTGCTAGCGCGGATTGCAGGACTGCGGCGTGACGCGCACGAAGTGCGGCTCGTAGGCGGCGAGGTAGCGGCGCAAGTGCGGCTCGATCGAAGTCCAGGCGGCGGCAGCTTCGCGCGAACTCGAGCTCTTGCGAGCGGCCGCGCGAATGCAGCGCGCTTGTTCGTCCGCGCCGAGCTTCGAAAGTGCGCGAGCCGCTGCGCGCGCGCGCAGAACGCCGCTGCGCTCGACGTAGGCACGAGCTCCGTGAACGCGAGCCAACTCGTCGCACTCGAAGGCCAGGAACGCGACCTGTTGCAACGGCGACAGCGCTTTGAACGGCGCCGCGCGCAGCAATTCGACGAACTCCTTCCACACGACGTCGGCGTCCCACGCGACGGCGTTCGGCGCGATCCAGCGCAGTTGCACTTCACGCGCCATCGTTCAGTCACGCTCGTCGAGCCAAGTCATTTGGATGGCCTCGAGAACTTGCTCGTTGGAGTGATTCGGATCGCCGGCGAATCCGTCGAGTTCGAGCACGAGTCGGCGCAGCTCCGTGAAGCGCAAGCGCAGGATGTCGACTTCGGGATGGCGCGCTTCGAGCAGCACAGCGAGCGCGCGCGTGTCGGTCCAATCGAGCGACTTCTTCATGGCGGAGGTCGGAGAGCGTCAACCGACTTCGTCGAGGCGTTTGCCGCTGAGCGCCGCCTTGGCGACGCCGTCCATCAGCAGCGCGGCGAGCGGCAGCGTCGCGCGTTCGAGTTCATCGCGCGTGCGTTGCAAGGCGACGGCGTCGAGCGACGACTCGGCGACGGCACGTACTTTCCTCAACGCGTCCTCGATATCGAGCAAAGTCTCGCGATCGAGCTGGTGGCGCACGTGTTCCAGGCCTTTTTCCGTGCCGCGCAACATCGTGCCGAGTTCGACGCGCAGATCGGCCGCGCGGCGCGCGTCGAAGTCCTCGCGCGCATTCGCATAGGCGGTCGTCAGCATCGTCTCGACTTCGGCGTCGGTCAGTCCGTTCATCGGCTTGACCTCGATCCGCGCGCTCGCGCCCGTCGTCTCCTCGCGCGCGCTGACGGTCAAGAGCCCGTTGGCGTCGATGTGGAAACGCACGGACACGCGCGCCATTCCGGCCGGCAGCGGCGGCAAGCCCTTGAGCTTGAAGCGACCGAGCGAACGGCAGTCCTTCGCGAGTTCGCGTTCGCCTTGCAGGATGTGGAAGTCGATGCCGGTCTGGTTGTCGGCGTAGGTCGTGAAGCCTTCGGTCGCTTGGCACGGAATCGTCGAATTGCGCTGGATGATCTTGGCCACCGCGCCGCCCATCGTTTCGAGGCCGAGCGAAAGCGGCGTGACGTCCATCAAGAGCACATCGCGCGTACCGCCCATCAAGACGTGCGCTTGCACGGCGGCGCCGAGCGCGACGACCTCGTCGGGATTGAGCTCGGTGTGCGGCTTGCGACCGAACAGCTGCTCGACTTGCGCGCGCACGTAGGGCGTGCGCGTCACGCCGCCGACCAGCACGACTTCGTCGATCTGCGCGGGTTCGAGCTTGGCGTCGGACAGCGCGCGACGGCAGCAATCGAGCGTGCGTCGCACGAGGTGCGCGGTCAGCGACTCGTATTCGGCGCGCGTCACCTTGCGACGCCACTGCACTCCCGATTCCGGCAGCGACAAGTGCATGTACGCCTCGGGATCGTTCGACAGCTCGATCTTGCACTTCTCGGCGGCGAGCCGCAGCAGTTGCAAGAACGCCGGGTCGTCGAGTGTGCTCGGCCGCAACATCGCCGACAGTTCCTTGCGCGCGATCTCGACCAAGCAGTGGTCGAAGTCGTCGCCGCCGAGGTGCGTGTCGCCGTTGGTCGCGAGCACGCGGAACACGCCGTCTTCGATGCTGAGCACCGAAACGTCGAAGGTCCCGCCGCCGAGGTCGAACACCGCGACGTTGCCGTGCTTTTTCTGATCGAGCCCGTAGGCCAGCGCCGCAGCGGTCGGCTCGTTGATGATGCGCAGCACATCCAAGCCCGCGAGTCGCGCGGCGTCGCGCGTCGCTTGGCGCTGCATGTCGTCGAAGTACGCCGGCACTGTGATCACGACCTTCGTGACCTCCAAGCCGCCGAGCCCTTTGCAGGCTTGGTTGTGCACCTTCATCAAGATCAAGGCGGACAGTTCTTGCGGCGTGTACTTGCGGCCGCGCACTTCGAACTCGATGACACCGTTCTCGGTCTCGCTGAGCGCGCACGGCACGCTGCGCGCGTCCTCGGCGACGTCGGCGAGGCCGCGGCCCATGAAGCGCTTGATCGACATCAAGGTGTGGCGCGGATCGATGAGCGCCATCTCGCGCGCAGCGCGACCGACGATCGGCATGCCGCGCTCGGGGAAGTGGATTGCGCTGGGCACATAGCCCGAATCGCCCTCGGGGTGCAGCACGTGCGGCCGACCGTCCTTCCACATGGCGCCGAGCGAATTGGTCGTGCCGAGGTCGATGCCGAGCGCCAAGTTGGGCGCGTTGTTGTTGAGGACGTTGAGCTCGATGAAGCCCATAGCGGAGTTCTACTTCGTTCCTTGCGACGTCGCCTGGTCGAGTTTGAGCGCGGCGATTTGTTCGAGCGTGCGATCGATGTAGCGCAGCGAGTTGAGTTGTGCGCGCACGTCGTTCAGGGCGGCGCTGTTGCGCGGCGGCGCAGGCGTCAGCATTCGACCGAGCTGCTCGACGACTTCCGCTCGTTGCGCGCGCAGTGTGGTTTCGAGCTGCGCGAGTGCGGCGCGCTCACGCGTACCGACGCCGGCTTCGCGCGCGGCATCCAAGACCTCGTTCCACTCGAACACGTCGAGCAGGAACGCCTTGGGCATCTCGCGCCGTTCGTTTTCCTTTGGGCCGCCGAGCGCGAGCACGAGCCAGTCGGCGCGCGCGCCGGGGTCCGCGAGTACGGCGTAGGCCTCGTTCAAGAGCGCGCTGGCGCGTTCGGCCGCTTCACGCGTCGCCGCGTCGCCGCCGGCGAAGAAATCGGGGTGCACGATGCGACTGAGCTTCAGCAAGCGCCGTTTCAGCAGGTCGACGTCGACATCGAACGATGCTACGAGCCCGAACACCTCGAAGGGCGTCGGGCTCGGACTCGGCGCGAGCAGTGCTCCGCAAGAGCCGCAGCCCAGCGGAGTCTCGAGCTGCGCGCTGCAGCGCGGGCACGCGCTCATCCGACCGAGAACGACTCGCCGCAGCCGCAGGTCTTGGCCGCATTCGGGTTGCCGAATTTGAAGCCGCGTCCCATCAGGTTGTCTTCGAAGTCGATCTGCGTGCCGTTGAGGTACAGGAAGCTCTTGGGGTCGCAGACGATCTTCACGCCTTCGACTTCGTAGATCTGATCGGTCTCGGTCATCTGATCGTCGAAGCCCAGCGTGTAGGAAAAGCCCGAGCAGCCGCCGCCCTTGACGCCGACGCGCAGCGCCGTCGCGTCCGGCAGCTTCTGTTCGCTGACGATGCGCTTGACCTCGTGCACAGCTCGTCCGGTGATCTCGATCATCGAGTGAAGTCGGATCAGGTCCTGTCGGATGGTGGG